>DATCEM010000039.1:0-4831 GCA_036510175.1 Solirubrobacteraceae bacterium
TTGGCGCCTTAGTGCGTGGCGGGTGGGGGCGCCCGCCCGCCCGGCCACCGGGGCTGGCGGGGTGGTGGGCTCGGGCGGAGTGCCGGTATCTTCAGCAAGTGGCCGGCGGCGGACGCTCCCACCCGCCCGCCTGAGCGAACGGCACCTGCGGTGGACGGGGGCGGGTGGGGCTTTGGAAGCGGGTTAGGGCTCGGGCTTGCGCGTGAAGTTCTGTCGTTTGGTCCCGCCCGGCGGGACTGAGCAACATAGGTTCGCGCGGGGCGCGCTTGGGAGCGCGAGGTTCTGTCGTTTGGTCCCGTATAGCGGGACCAAACGACATAACTTCGCTCAGGGGGGTCACCGCCCGGTGCCCGCCCGCTAGCCCGCCCGCGAAGCGAACACCTGCGCCGCGGCGGTCCCCTGGACCCACCCCGCCACCGCTTCGCCGCCCGCCCCGATATCGAGCACGAGGTCGTCCGCCAGGCCGCCGGACAGGGGCCGGGAGGCGCCGAAGCTCGAGGCGCCTGACCCGAGCTGGGCGATGACCACGTGACCCGTGGTGATCCAGCCCATGAGCGCGTGGCGATTCGGGGCGATGGCGAGCTGTGGGCTTTCGCCGGGGTCGATCGGGCCGTCGCCCGAAACCGCGACGAACCACGGCGGCGAATGCTTCTTCGCCGAAGCCGCCTTCGCCTTCGCCTTGCCCTTGCCCTTGCCCTTGCCCTTGCGCGGCTTGGCCGGTGGACCCGTGCCTCGGCGGGCCGTGCTCTTGAGTACGCACGCCTGGGTGGTGGGTGTGCACACGTCCCACGCGGCGACCTCGTCGCCGTCGGCGTCGCCGGCGAGGGCCGGCGTGGTGGCGACGTCGGTGGGCGCTGACAGCGCTCGGGGCTTCAGTGGCCTGGTGATGGCCGCCTCGTCGGACGCCATGACCTGGGAATGGAAGGTGCCGGCGGCGTCGTTCCAGCTTTCGCTCCACACGACGGTCAGGCCTTCCGCTTGGGCGGCGACCTCCAGGCCGTCGACCGCGTGGCCGGGCGCGACGGTCAGCAGGGTGTGGCGTCGCGAGGGGGTCGCGCCGGGCGCGGCGGCGGCGCCGAAGATGTTCTGGCCCGCCCCTTGGGTCCAGACGACGGCGCTTGCGCCGTCGGGCGTCGCCGTGACCGCGAGGGCGGCGGGCGAGGACCCGCGGTGGGTCAGGTCGCGGACCCGGCCGAAGCGGCCGGCTCCCTGCGCTTCGGTGGCCCACAGGCCCTGAGGCGCACCGACCACCGCGAGCATGCGACCGTTACCTAGCGGCACGAGGTTACCCGTCGCCCCGCCACCCACGCCTGCGACGATGGTCTGCGGGCGCCCGAAGCCCGAGCGGGCTCCCCGGCGGATCACCTGAACGGTGGAGCAGCAGGGCTGTCCTGGCGGTGCCGTCGCCGTGAGGAGCTCGAGCGTGCTTCCGGAGAAGGCGACGGCGAGGACCTCCTGGACGTGGGGGACCACCTGCGCGGGGCGAAAGGCGCCGTGGCGTGAGGCGAGCGAGACGAACGCGCTGGCGGTGGCCTGGGCGTCGAGGTCCACCTCGTTGTAGGCAACGGCCGCCGCCCCCGTCTCAGAGGAGGCGGCCTGCGGCGCGACGATCGAGGTCGCAGCCGGGGCGGATACCGTCGCCGGGCGCGTCCACGCGTCGGCCCCAGGCGCCGCCAGCGCTCCGCAGGCGACGGCCGCGGCGGCGGCCGCGGTGACGGCCATGAGGATCCGTCGCGCGCGGGTCAGAGCTGCGGCCCGTTCCACACTCTGCCGTCCCGATGGTCGAGCCAGAGCCCGGCCGCGAGACCGATGAGCAGGCCGAGCACAATGCCGGCGCCCGTGACCAGCGTGTACATCCGCCCCGACAGCGACAGGCCCACGGCGGCGACGGGAGCGGCGACGGCCGTGAACACGCCGATACCGGCGGCCAGCGGATTAAAGGTCAGATCCGGCCTTCCGGTGGGATCGTTCGCCCTCCCCGGCCGGTCGCCGTTCACGTCACTGATCCAAGGGGACGGTCGCTTCGACCTTGTTCAGGGCGCCGCCCCGGATCTGCAGCATCAGGGGGCGGTTCGCGTAGGCGGTGGTGTTGATCTTGAACACGAGAACCTGGCCCTGGGTGGGGCCGAAGTAGGCAGTGGTGTCGGGGGCCGGCTCGGTGGCCCGGGGCGCCAGGCGCTGCGCGGTCCACTGATAGGGATTGTCGGCGGGATTGATCGGATAGGGGTGATACATGTTGCCCTCGGTGTCGACGATGTCGAAGTCGCTGAGGGGCGCCGTGGTCTGGTAGCCCTTGGTTTGGTTCCACGCCCACACGAAAACGCCGTACCACTCCTGGTCGGGGGTGGGCGCCGCTGTGCCCTTGGGTAGCCCCTCGAGGTACTGGGAGTCCTCGGTGCTGTACCCGTTGAGCTCGCGGGAGATCTCGAGCTGGTAGGTGATCTGGCCGGCCCACACGTAGACGCCAAAGTTCTCCGGGTCGGCGGCATGCCGACGGGCAGGATCGTTCCCGCAGCCGGCGACCCCGAGGGCGAGGATCACGAGGCTCGTGCAGAGGATCGGGACGCGGCGCGCTCTCACGGGGCGGGAAGTCTATCCCGATGGCTGACGCGTCGGCGCGCTAAGGCGCCCGAGTCGCGAGCCGGGCACTCCGACGCGGCGACGCCAGAGCTCCGACGCCGCGACGCTAGCGCCCGTTGATCGACGGTCGGGGCCCGCGCTTGCCGTCCTCTTCGAGGATCGAGCGCAGGCGGCGCATGGCCTTCGCCGCCTGGCGGCGAGTCCACACTCGACCCCCGAGGACCTCGATCAGCCGGTCGCTCGGCTGCACGGGCCGCGTCTCGAACCGATACTCAACGTCCGTGCTTTCCTGCGGCCCATCCTTCAGCGTGTAGGTGCCGAGCAGGCGGACGCGGTTGTACTTCCCACCGCGGCCCTGCTCGACGATGCGCGACGGCGGGTCGAGCTCGGAGAAGGTCATGTCGGCCCAGGAGAACCGGGCGAACGGCGCCTTCACCCGGAAGCGGGCGCCGGCGCCGGTGCCGTAGCTCTGCTCGCGCGTGAGGTGCCAGTCGACAAGGTAATGGTCGGTGAACTCGGCGTGGTTCGCGATGTCGGCGAGATATTCGAATACCTCCTCGCGAGGCTTCGAGATCACAGTCGACACGGATACGGGCTCCATCGCGGCCGGAGTCTATTGGGCGCGATACCAAGCGCCAGTGTCGCAAGCGCCGGCGCGAGAGCGCCGGCGCGCCCTACTCGCCCCCGCTGGGCTCCCTCGCGCGCGTCGCGCGCACGGCGGCGCGCTGGTCGGTGATGCGCACCGCGTGCCCGAACGCGGGGCCGTGGACGAGGCGGGAGGAGACGGGCTCCTCGGGGCGCAGCGCCCGGCAGAGCTCACAGAGCATCCGACCCGACTTGTAGACGTGCACGTGCTCGCCCACCAGGGGCGTGCGGTGGCAGTGCTCGCAGCGCTCGCGGCCTTCGGTGACCGCGCCGACGCCCCGGCGGAGCAGGTGGAACTCGAGGCCGGGAATTTCTCGAACTGAGAGTCGCATCCCGTCCCTTTCGGCATCCCGATCATCGTTCCTCCTGACCGGGTGCGTTTCTCGATCGGGCAGAACGGGTACACCGCGCCAAGGCGCGCCAAGGCGCGTATGATTCTCTGTCCATCTCGCCGACGTTGGGAAGGCGGCTGACGAGATGGGCGCGTCCCCCGCCCAGAACAGGAGAGTTCCCATGAAAGCTTGGACGACGGGCAACTTGGCTGGGATGGGGACGTTTCGCTGCACGGTCTGCGAGTACGCGGTCACGCTCGACGGCGCCGATGAGCTGCCGAGCTGCCCGAGCTGCGGCGGCACCGAGTTCATCCGCGCGTTGCTGTTCACGACCATCGCCGCGACCCTGGGTGAGGTCCCCCCGAGCACCGAGGATTCCCGCTGGCTCGAGGAGCTTCGCCATCACCTCGACCCGCCCGGCGAGTACGTGGCCTTCCTCGACGGCGAGGACAAGGCGACGGCCTTCGCCCTCGAGCGCGAGTGGACGCGCATCGGGCGCAGCCTGGCCGCAGACATCCGCTTCGACGACCCGACGGTATCCCGCCGTCACGCGCTCATCGTCCGCCAGCCGGAGGGGCTGCGCGTACTCGACGACCGCAGCCTCAACGGCGTGTTCGTCAACGGCGAGCGGGTCGAGTGGAGCCCGCTCTCAGACGGCGACGAGATCGTGGTGGGCCGTCACCACCTGCACTTCATCCGGGTTCACGCCGTATCCGGCATGCGCGACCTGGGCGCGGGCGCCGCGCCGGCCGTCGGCTCGCACTGACCTGACCGCGCCGGCCGGCGCGGCAGCGGGCTACGAGGCCGCCGCCGCGGTGTCGGCCACCGCATCGCCGTCGGAGTCCGAGTCGGACTTCTCCTCGTCGGACTTCTCCCCGTCCTCCTTCTCCGCCTCGGCGTCCAGGCGGGGGCCCTCGCCGCCCAGCGCGACCGCCGCCTTGGCCGTCACCAGGTGGTAGAGGATCAGGAGCTGCACGAGGGCGAGAGATTCCGAGCGCTCGAGGTCGTTACCGACGGTGAACTGGCCGAGCCGTTCGGAGCGCAGATGCGAGGCGAAGTGGAGCTTCTCCCACACCATTTCCTCGATCTCGTGTGCCTGCTCGCTGTCGATGTCGCCGGCGATGTTCACCACGACCTCGGAGTCCTGCTCGGTCATGGTGATGCCACGCTCGCCGTCGCCGATGACCTGCGTGAGGTCCGGGTGGGGAAGAGTGTCGCGGAGCTGGAGCTCGGCGTCGAGCTGGCGGGCGTCCGCCCCCGCTCCCTCGCGGAAC
>DATCEM010000040.1:0-7174 GCA_036510175.1 Solirubrobacteraceae bacterium
CTCCCGATCGTGTCCGCCTCGCTGACCCAGCAGGGTCAGCAGCTCGTCTGGCGCGTGGTCGTCGCTGATCCGTTCACCCCGACCTCGCTCGCCGCCGCGCAGCAGTCGCTGTGCCTGACGCTCGCCCGGGCCAAGCCACGCGCGTTCGCGGGAGAGGTATGCGTCGGGCACCAGGGCACGCGCTCCCATCCGAAGCTGTACTACAGCGCGGTCGGTCCCTCGGGCGTGCTCGGCCGGGCCCATCGCATCGCCGCGACGGTGACCCGTGAGAACGCCGACGAGCTGACGGCGGCGTTTCTCCCCACGAGCGTCGGGGCCCGCTACCGCTCCCTGCGCTGGCAGGTGTTGAGCAGCGCGCCCGCTGCGAACTGCCCGGCCGCGAGCGCGGGCTGCAGCTACGACCTGCCCGCCAAGCCCGGGCTGGCGAAGCTCCACACCCCGAAGCTCGTCGGCTGCGTGGCCCGCGGGCCCTCTACCGTCTACGGCGGCTCGCCGAAGGTGCACGACATCGCCCTGACCTTCGACGACGGGCCCTGGGGCACACCGCCCACTACGGACTTCATCAAGCTCCTGGCTCGCGAGCACGTTCCTGCTTCGTTCTTCGAGATCGGCGATCAGATCCGTGAGTACGACCCGACGGGGTCGGTCGAGCGGTCGATGCTCGCCCACGGGGACACGATCGGCGACCACACCTGGACCCACCCGGACATGGCCGCCTTAGGGTCGGCGCAGCAGCGCTCCGAGCTCGAGCTCACCGTAGGGGCGATCAGGCGCGCCACAGGCTTTACCCCGTGCCTGTGGCGCCCACCGTACGGCGACATCAGCCCCGAGCTCGTCTCGCTCGCGCGCTCGCTCGGCCTGCTCACCATCATGTGGAACATCGACCCCCGCGACTGGTCTCTCCCCGGCGTCGGTGAGATCATCAGCAACGTCACGACGAACGCCCGCAACGGCGGGATCGTCGAGGGGCACTTCGGCGGCGGCCCCCGCTACGAGACGATCGACGCGCTCCCGAAGGAGATCGCCAACCTGAGAGCGCGCGGCTATCGATTCGTCACCGTCGCCCAGATGCTCGGCCTGCGCATGATCTACCGCTGAGCCGCTCCGGCACGTACCTAGAATCGGCTCCGTGAGCGAGCTCCCGGACCAGGTCAAGATTCGCGAGGTGGGCCCCCGCGACGGCTTCCAGAACGAGCCCGAGGTGATCGCGACCGCAGACAAGGTCGCCCTGATCGAAGCGCTCGCGCACGCCGGACTGCGCCGGATCGAGCTCACGAGCTTCGTTCGCCCCGACGTCATCCCTCAGCTCGCTGACGCCGCCGAGGTGCTCGAGGCGGTCCGGCTTCCCGAGGGGGTCTCGGCCACCGTGCTCATACCGAACGAGCGCGGCCTCGAGCGTGCGCTCGAGCACCGCGCGCGGTTCCAGGAGATCAACGGCTTCCTCTCGGCGTCCGAGACGCACAACGCCAGGAACGTCGGTCGCTCGGTCGCCGACTCGCTCGCCGGCCTCCAGCACACCTTCGCCCGGGCGCGCGCGGAGGGCCTGCGCTGCGAGGGGGTGATCTCGACCTCGTTCGGGTGCCCCTACGAGGGTCGGGTGCCACCCGAGCGCGTACTCGAGATCGCCCGCCGGCTCCACGACGCCGGCGCCGCGGAGATCGGCTTCGGCGACACGACGGGGATGGCCAACCCGCTCCAGGTACGCGACTTCTTCGCCGCCGCGCATGCTGCCCTCCCCGGCGTCGAGCTCACCGCGCATTTCCACAACACACGCGGCCAAGGACTGGCCAACGTGCTCGCCGCGCTCGAGGTCGGAGTCGAGAGCTTCGAGTCTTCCTTCGGTGAGCTCGGCGGCTGCCCGGTGCCCCCGGGGGCGACGGGCAACGTCGCCACGGAGGATCTCGTCTCCATGCTCCACGAGATGGGGATCGCGACGGGCGTCGACCTCGCAGCCCTGATCGACGCTTCGAGCCAGGCCCAGCGCGTGCTCGGGCGCCCACTCGGCAGCCACGTCCTCACGGCGGGGCCGGTCCGGTGGTCGGCCTGAGCGACGCTGGCGCTGAAGAGTCGCACCCAGGGCCTTGCACTCGAAGGTGCTGTGAGCGCCGGCGGTGGGAGTCGTACTAGCCTCCTGCACCGGACAGCGAACACGGAGAAGGGAATGGCGGAAGGCTGATGTCAGACGAGCTCGACGACGCCGTCGCCCGCGCGCTCGCCGGCGGGCCCGAGCGCCATCGCGCCAGGGCGGCCGAGCAGGGCAAGCTTCCGGTCCGCGAGCGGGTCGCGCTCCTGCTCGATCCCGGCTCGTTCGTCGAGGACGGGCTGCTCGCGGCCTCCGAGGAGGAGGGCCTCGGGGCGGAGGGCGTGGTCACGGGGCTCGGGACCGTCGCCGGACGACCGGTCGCGGTGATGGCCAACGACCCCACCGTGAAGGCGGGTTCTTGGGCGCCGAAGACGGTGACGAAGATCCTCCGCATCCAGGAGCGCGCGATGTCGCTGATGGCGCCGATCGTCTATCTCGTCGACTCGGCGGGGGCCCGCATCAACGAGCAGGTGCAGATGTTCCCGGGCCGAGCGCACGCCGGCAGGATCTTCTTCAGCCAGGTGCGCATGTCGGGAGTCGTGCCCCAGGTGTGCGTGCTCTTCGGTCCGAGCGCCGCCGGCGGCGCGTACATCCCCGCGTTCTGCGACGTGGTCATCATGCGCGACGCGAACGCCTCGATGTATCTCGGCTCGCCCCGGATGGCCGAGATGGTGATCGGCGAGAAGGTCACCCTCGAGGAGATGGGCGGCGCGCGCATGCACACCTCCCGCAGCGGGATGGGACACGTTCTCGTCGCCACCGACGAGGAGGGGGTCGAGGTCGCCAAGCGCTATCTCTCCTATCTGCCGACCAACTGGGAGCAGACCCCGCCCGCGGCCGCGCAGGCCGCTCCGGCCTCGCCTCGTCCGATCCGCGACATCGTCCCCGCCGACGAGAACAAGCCGTTCGACATGCGCGAGCTCCTCGAGAGCCTGCTCGACGCTGGGTCGCTGCTCGAGCTCCACGAGCGCTGGGCCAAGGAGGTGATCGTCGGCTTCGCGCGCCTCTCCGGCCGCGTCATCGGCGTCGTCGCCAATCAGCCCAAGGTCAAGGGCGGAGTTCTCTTCGTCGACTCCTCGGACAAGTGCGCGCGCTTCATCTGGACGTGCAACGCCTTCAACGTCCCGCTCCTCTTCCTGGCCGACGTCCCCGGGTTCATGATCGGCACGCAGGTCGAGCGTCAGGGAATCATCCGCCACGGCGCGAAGATGATCAGCGCCGTGTCGGAGGCCACGGTGCCCAAGCTCTCGGTCATCGTGCGCAAGGCCTACGGCGCGGGTCTCTACGCGATGGCCGGACCGGCGTTCGATCCCGACGGCTGCATCGCCCTGCCCACCGCTTCGATCGCCGTGATGGGTCCCCAGGCCGCGATCAACGCCGTGTACTACCACCAGCTTCAGGCGATCGCGGATCCCGATGAGCGTGCGACCCGGACCGAGGAGCTCAGGCGCGAGTACGCGCAGGACATCGACATCCTCCACCTCGCGTCCGAGCTCGTCGTCGACGCCGTCGTCGAGCCCGAGGATCTGCGCTCCGAGCTCATCCGCCGCTTCGCTCTCGCCGCTGAGAAGCGGCGCGACTGGCCGGCGAAGCGGAATTCGATCACGCCGGTGTGAGCCCGGCCGGCGCGGCGGAGGATCCTCCGCGTCGCGCGGTGAGCTCGGCGTCGATGGCGTCGACGAGCATCAGCGCGAGCTCGAGCGTGGCGTCCACGGAGGCGCGGTCGACCGCCTCGGCGGTGTCGCCCGGCTGGTGTGAGCGCGCGTGGAGCCCATGCTCGTCGAGACATCCGACGGCGATCGCGGGGATGCCGGCGATCCGCGCGGGGAGGGCCGGGGTGGCGCCGCGACCGCGATGAGGGGTGACACCAAGGTCCGGTTCGGAGCGCGCGATCCCGGCGCACAGCTCGCGTAGGCGAGGGTGGTAGGCCAGCGGGATCAGCGGACCATCGCTGTGCCACCACCGCGGCGAGCCCGAGCCGCACGCCGAGATGCCGAGCACGATCGCGTTCGCGGATGTCAGCTCTCCGCGACGGGCTCCGAGGAAGCGGCGTAGGCCGATGCCGCCCCCTTCGCCCGCGCCCGCGATCACCACCTCGACGCGCAGCGCGCGGGGTGCGGCGACATCGAGCGCGCGGGCGAGGGCGAGCGCGACAGCGACGCCGCTGGCGTTATCCGAGGCGGCGGGCCCGATCGGCGCGCTCGCGAGCTCGAAAAGCAGCGCGATCACGAGGACGAGCGCGATGGTGGGGGGAAGCTGGAGCAGCCCGATGGTCGTGCCATGGCTGCCATGGAGCCGGGCGGCGACGATCACGAGCAGCCACCAGAGCGCAACCGTGAGCCACCCGAGCCAGCCTGGCGCACGGCCTCCTGTGGCCCGGCGGAGTCTCGCCGCCAGCCGGCGCAGGCGATCGCGGTACACGAGTCCCATCCGTCCGGCGTCGTAGCTGGCGGTGACGATCAGGCGCACGCGGTCATCGGGCTCGGACTGCGCCTGAGCCCGGGTCGAGACGACGTTCTGGCTCGCGCGCTCGGGGGTGAGCCGGCGTCCGGGGGAGATCCCGATGGCCTCGTCGACGAGGACGCAGATGAGCGCGGCGAGAACCATCAGGCCGCCAACGGTGGGGTCGGAGACGGTCACGAGCCCTCCGGCGAGACCGAGCAGCGCGTGCCACGCGTGGGCCAGCGCCGACCCCGGACGGCACCAGAATGGCTCGACTCGCGCTGAGCGCCCGCCGCCGCTCAGCTCAGCTCTCAGCCACAGCGCCGCTCGGCGCTCGGCGTCGGATCCCGGGCCGCGACCATCGAACGCCGTCAGGGGCGCGATCGTGTCGATGGCGGGCATGGCGCCGGGATGATCTCACCGAGCCCCCGGCCACGCGGCACCGAGCCCCCGGCCACGCGGCGGTGACCGCAGGGCCGGCTCGACCCGTTAACCTGTTCGCGGCGATGACCGAAGCCGACGAGGACGCGCTCCTCGCCGTCGCGCTGGACGCCGCGCGGGCCGCCGGAGCCGAGCTCCGACCCCGGTTCGGCCACCGGCAGCACGGCGTGCGCGCGAAGAGCGGGCCGACCGACCTGGTCTCGGATGCCGACCTCGCCGCCGAGGCGGCGATCCGCGACGTGCTGAAGGCCCGCCGGCCCGATGACGCGATCCTCGCCGAAGAGGGAGGCGCTACCGCCGGCGGCGCGCTGCGCTGGGTAATCGACCCTCTCGACGGCACGACCAATTTCCTCTTCGGTGTTCCCGCGTGGGGAGTGAGCGTCGCCTGCGAGGACGCGGAGGGGGGGCTCGTCGGCGTGGTGCTCGACCCGATGCGCGATGAGTGCTTCGCCGCGACGCGATCGGGCGGGCCGACCCTGGACGGCGAGCCGATCCAGGCCCGAGCCGAGGGCGAGTTCGCGAACTCCCTCGTCGCCACCGGCTTCTCCTACGACGCCGAGCTCCGGCGCCGGCAGGCCGAGGTGGTCACCCGCCTGATTCCGCGGGTGCGCGACATCCGGCGCATGGGCGCAGCCGCGCTAGATCTCTGCTGGACGGCCTGCGGGCGCTTCGACGCCTACTACGAGCGCGGACTCCAGCCCTGGGACGTCGCCGCCGGGGCCTTGATCGCGACGCGCGCCGGGCTCGAGGTGCGGCCGCTCGCCGAGGTGGGGGAGGAGCCGGCGGGGGTGGCGGTGACCCGGGCCGGGCTGATGGAAGAGCTGCTCGAGCTCGTGCTCGGCCGGTGAGCGGGCGAGACTCATCTCGTGATTCGAAAATTCGCACGCAGTCTGCGCGTATCTGGACGCGCCTGGGCGGCGGCGGTGACCCCGCCGTACCACCAGTACGTCTCGGGTCACCGCCACCACCCAGCCACGCCCAGCCATCCCGCATCCTGCATCCGAATTTCCGACTCACGAGACTAGACTTCGCGCCCTAGCGGCGGTGATGGAACGGTAGACATGATGCGCTCAAAACGCATTGTCCCTTGGGGACGTGTGGGTTCGAATCCCACCCGCCGCATGGCAGAAGTCCCTGCAAATAGGCGGATAGCGCCCATCGGGTCTACCAATCTTCTACCAGTTGCATGCACCACGCGGCATCTTGACGGGCTTGCGCAACTGTGATATGGCCGCTATCCTCGTGAGCACGAGTTAGCGCATCAGAGCCTGCCCCAGGACCCTCCCAGGGTGAGGGCGGCACACACCAAGGAGCACCGGTTTCGCTGGGACGACCCGGGCATCGAGAGCGCCACGAGCGCCGCAGTCCGGGGGGGCATGAGACCCCCAGAGTCCATGTTCGATGTCTCACTTGGGAAGGTGCGCGTATGTCCCACAAGGGGGCAATCCCAGAACGCTTCGAGAGGTTCCACGGCGAGAACCCTCACGTATACCGGCGACTCGTTGCCCTGGCTCGCAGGTGGGCTAAGCAGAGGCCGGACCACCAGTCCATCGCCATGCTGTTCGAGGTCTTGCGTTTCGAGACGGGACTGAAGACGGAGGGCGATCCGTTCAAGCTCAATAACGACTATCGCGCGCCGTACGCGCGCATGATGATGGAACGGGAACCGGACCTCGCCGGTCTCTTCGAGACCCGTGGCGACCCCGACCCCTTCGGGCATCGGATTCATCCGGCCCAGGAGCGACTGCCCCTTGGCGACCTCGCTTGACCGAGCTCGCCACACGAAGCGAGCCGCTCTCCGACATTCCCACTCCATTGGAGCCGCAGACCCGGCCATCGGGGCGTGCGTCCATCGTCTACGCGACGCAGGTCTTACCGACGCCGCCGTTGGCCGACTACTCGGCTTTCCCAAGTCCATAGAGCCAAAGTCCCTACGACGGCAGTTGAACCGCTGGGAAGCGGACGAGGGCTACGTCTCCGAGGTTGATTCGCAGGCTCGCGCCGATGTGGCGCATGCCGAGAGGCGCGTCATCGAGGCGTGCCGGCGAATGTGCGGGGCGCTTCCGCCCGAAGCGGACCTGATCCACGACACGTTAGAGGCGGACCTTGAGCCGAAGGCCGCCGCTGCGGTGCTCGACTACCTACGCGAACTGGTTGGGCTTCTAGACGTGGAGATTCGAGCCAATGTGCTCGGTCTACCCCGGGAGG
>DATCEM010000041.1:0-3035 GCA_036510175.1 Solirubrobacteraceae bacterium
TCGCGAGCGGGCTGCCCGTGGGCGCCGACCTCGAATACGCCGACGAGCTGACGCTCGGGCGAGCGCTGTCGGGCCGGCGCTCGGTGTAGCGGCTCAGCCGGCCGGCAAGGGGGCGCGCGGGCCGGTTGCGCTGAAGGTGACAGGTCCCGTGGTGCAGGAGCCAAGCCTGCGACCTGCACGGTAGATGGCGTCGGACCATTTCCACGTCCCCTCCACGGAGTAGTTCGGGGACTGAACCAGGAATTTCCCGGTAAGCCGCATCCGGAAGCGCTCGTATAAGCCCTTGCGGTCGGCCGGCACCAGCCCCGCGCTATACGTAGAGAAGCGAGAGCGAGTGATGAAAAGGAGATCCAGCGTCGAGGTGCTGCGGAACGAGTAGCCGTTGCGGCAGTAAGCCCTCCAGGTGATCCGGAAGCTGTGCACCCACCGCAGCGGCAGGAACACCTGTAATGCGACTCGGCTGTTCTCGCTGCTCTCGCCCGCGTAGCGTCCGGTTCCCGCGGTGGCGTCGTGCAGCGGCGCCTGTGTTGTACCGAACGGGTAGGCGGCGAACGAGACCGGGCCGCTCGAGCACCGCAGCTTCGCCGAGATGAAGGTGTCGCGGAGCGTGCCGCTGAGTCGACCAGCGGTGAAGTGGATCGTGAACGCGATCTCTTCGCGACCTTTGATCACGTTTCCTCGCGTGGTGAGGAACGTCGCGTGCGAGTAGAACCCAGTCGAATAGGAGACGCGGCCCGCGGAGTCGATCGCCGCCCCATGCTTGACCGAGCTGCCGAACTCGCTGTAGTAGGGCTGGTGGTTGCTGCAGCTGCCGTGCTGGAACCCGAGGTCGAAAGCGCTCAGACGCTGACCGTCCTTGGCGACGGTGATCACGTCGTACCAGTGGAAAGAGTTGCGGCCCGCGTACTGAGCGCCGGCGTCGACCAGGGGGGCCGGCGCGGCCGGGCTCGGCGTCGTGACCGGCGGCGGCCTCGTGGTCGTGGTCGTGACCGGGACCGGGCACGCAGGTAGTAGCGGGAGCCCGCACAGAGCCTGGTTCGCGTGCGCAAGCGCGGGAACGCCAAGCACGAGCGCGATGGCGGTAGCCCCGACTGGTAAGCGTAGACGCCTCATCATCCCCTCCTCCCCGTTGTTGCCCTACGGCTTCCCTTCTCCGCCTATGCAGGCTATTGATTCGGGCGGCGGCGCACAATCACCCAGAACCGCCACTACCGCTGGAGCATCCCGTAGCGGGCCTTCAGGGTAAGCACGCGGAGCAGCGCATCGCGGATCCGGGCCCGAGAGATCCGACCGGATTGCGCCGCGCTCAGCACGGCGTGGAAGGCGCTCAACTGCTCGGCCGGTGAGCCGGTGATGTAGAGCAGGTCGTCTCCGGCCTGGAGGGCGCTGACCGCCGCCTGGCCGGACGTTCCGCCGGTGCTCAGAAGCGCCGCGTCGAGGTCATCGGTCATCACCACTCCCGGGAAGGCGTAGTGGTCGCGGAGCAGGCTCACCGCCGGGGGCAGCAGCCCGGCGGGAGTGACACCGTCGAAGGCAGCGTAGGAGGCGTTCGACATCATGATCACCGGGACGCTCGCCGCGATCGCGGCAAAGGGGATGAGGTCGTGCTGCTCGAGCGAGGTGAGCGAGCCGCCGACGGTGGCCGTCATCGCGTCGGGGTCAGCCGAGGCGGCGCCGGCGCCGGGGAAGTGGCCGGCAGCCGAGATGATGCCGGAGGCGGCGTAGCCGCTTACCGCGGCCGTCGCGAACTTGGCCACGGCGCTCGGGGCGGTGCCGAAGAGCCGCCCGCTGAGCGCGCCGCCGGGCACGTCGACATCGGCGAGCGGGGCGAAGGTCATGTTCACGCCGAGCGCGCGGAGCTGCTTGCCGGCGAGCAGGGCCTGCGCCCGGGCGTTCGCGGGATTGCCCGAGGCCCCGATCGCCGCCTCGCCCGCGGGCGGAAGGTCGGGGAAGGCGGTGTCCGACCCCCCTTCCTGAGGGGCCGCGATGAGCGGCGGTTCGTGGCCTGCGCTCTTGGCCAGCGCGGTGATGCCGGCGGCCAGGGTCCCGATCTGCGCGTCGCTGACGAAGTTCGTGCGGCCGAGCGCCGCCCCGCCCCAGTCGTTGCTCGCGAACGCCGCGATGTCGGGCGAGCTCGGGGACGTGCCGTCCACGCCGATGAGGAAGAGCTGGGCGATCTCGCTGGAGAGCGGCAGCCCCGCCGCCGCTGACACCGCCGCGGGAGCCGGCCTGAACGCCGTCGCGTGTCCGGTGAGGCCGGGAGCGCGCGCGGGGGCGGCCTGAGTGATCACCGAGGCGGTCCCCGGTCCGCTCAGGGGCGAGCGCGGCGCGCTCGAGCCGCCCGAGTTCGCGACGACGATCGCCACGAGCACGACGACGAGGAGGACCGCGCCGGCGACCGTACGCCGCCGGCGGACCGCCCGCTCGCGATCTGCGCTCCGAGGCTGCCTCGGATCGGCTTGTGGTCTCAGGTACACGTACCCTTCCTGGCCGTGTCACCGAGTGGAACCGTGGTCATGAAGTTCGGAGGGACGTCGGTCGCCGACGCCGAGCGGATCAAACGCGCCGCCCGGCGCATCGTCGCCCAGCGCGAGGCCGGGAACCGCGTCGTCGCCGTGCTCTCCGCACGGGGCAAGACGACCGACGAGCTCATCGCCATGGCCGAGGAGGTGTCACCGCGCCCGGACCCCCGGGAGATGGACATGCTCCTCTCGACGGGCGAGCGAATCTCCTGCGCGCTGTGCGCGATGGCGATCAACGACCTCGGCCATCGGGCAATTTCGTTGACGGGATCCCAGGCCGGAATCGTCACTGACACCTCCCACACTAAGGCAAGGATCCTCGATGTTCGCGCAGATCGTATTCGTGAGGCGCTCGAGGAGGACCGCATCGTCCTCGTAGCCGGCTTTCAGGGCGTGTCCACGAGCCGCGATGTCACGACTCTCGGGCGCGGCGGCTCGGACACCACCGCGGTCGCGGTAGCCGCGGCCGTAGGCGCCGACGTGTGCGAGATCTACACCGACGTGGCAGGGGTG
>DATCEM010000042.1:0-5720 GCA_036510175.1 Solirubrobacteraceae bacterium
CGGCGGCGGGACCAGCGAGGTGGCGGTCATCTCGCTCGGCGGCATCGTCGTCTCGCAGTCGATCCGCATCGGTGGCGACGAGCTCGACGAGGCGATCATCAACTACGTCAAGCGCGAGTACAAGCTCCTCATCGGTCAGCAGACGGCCGAGGAGGTCAAGCTCGAGATCGGCTCGGCCTTCCCGATGGACGAGGAGGTCCAGGCCGAGATCCGCGGGCGCGACATGGTCTCGGGACTGCCCAAGACGGTGGTCCTGACCAGCGAGGAGATCCGGGGAGCGCTCGAGGAGCCGGTGTCGCAGATCATCGACGCGGTCAAGGAGACGCTCGACCGCACGCCCCCCGAGCTCGCCTCCGACATCATGGATCGGGGTATTATGCTCGCGGGAGGCGGTTCGCTGCTACAGGGGATCGAAGAGCGTCTGCGTCACGAGACGCAGATGCCGGCGCACCTGGCGGAATCGCCGCTGACCTGTGTGGCGGTCGGTTCCGGAAGATCGCTGGAGGAGTTTGAAGCGATTCACCGCTCCCACAAGAATTCACGCAACCGCCGCCGGCGGTACTAGGTTGAGTCCCGGTACTTTCAGCGCGCTTCGGAGCACAACCTTGGAGACAATCCCTTCGTGCACGACAAGCAAGTCCGACGGCGGCGTGCGGTTCTCGCGCTGCTCGTCGTCGTTTCCCTGATCCTGCTCACCGCGTACTTCGGCGAAGCTGACGGTGGCCCGCTGCACAGCGTGCAGCGGGGAATCGTCACCGTCCTCTCGCCGATCCAGAAGGGCGCCAGCACCGTGCTCACGCCCGTGCGCGACATCGCCGGTTTCTTCAGCTCGACCTTTCATGCCAAGGCACAGGTCGCCCAGCTCCGGACGCGTGTCGAGAAGCTGACCCAGCAGGTCGCGGGACTCAAGGGCGCGGAGATCCAGAACACTCAGCTCACTGCGCTGGTCAAGCTCGATAACGACGTCGGCATCAACAGCTACCGGCCCGTGGCCGCGCACGTCATCGGCAGCGACCCGTCGCTGTGGTACGACCAGATCACGGTCGACGCGGGTTCGGACCAGGGCGTACAGGACCAGCAGCCGGTGATCGGCGAGGACGGCCTCGTCGGCGAGGTCACCGACGTCACGCCGGGCGCCTCGGTGGTCTCGCTCATCACCGACCACACCGTCGAGGTGAGCGCCGAGGTGGAGGACGGCGTCGGCAACGTCGGCGTGCTCCAGCCGATGGTGGGAAACCCGAACGAGCTCGTGCTCTCGGACCTGCCCACCCAGGCGAACATCCAGCAGAGCCAGGAGGTCGTAACCTCGGGCTTCCGCTCGGGGAAGCTCGAGTCGCTGTACCCGCCGAACATCCCCATCGGAGTCGTCTCGAACGCCAACCAGGTCACCCTGAGCAGCGCCGGCACCGTCCAGGTGTCGCCTGCGGTGGACCTGCGCACGCTCACCGTCGTGCAGATCCTGACCAAGCCGCACGCCGGCACGACGAGCGCGTCCACCGTTCCGTGAACGTACCCACGAGCTTCGTCATCCGCCTGGTGGCGCTGGCCTTCATCGCCGTCGTGATCCAGGTCGCGGCCGTGTCGCAGATCTCGATCTTCGGCGTCAGCGCTGACCTCTCGCCGCTCGTCGTGATGTCGGTCGGCCTGCTCGCGGGGTCGACGATCGGGGCGGTGACGGGATTCGGCATGGGGCTGCTCGTCGACATGCTCCTGGTGCAGACGCTCGGGGTGACCTCGCTGCTCTACATCGCGATCGGCTACTGGTCGGGGCGTCTGCGCGAGCTGCGCGATCCGGCGCACGAGCTCGTTCCCCTCGGCCTCGGCGCCGCCGCCACCGCTCTGGCGGGAATCGGGATGGCCCTGATCCAGTTCCTCCTCGGCGTCGACGCCCCGGTGAGCTTCCTCCTCCTGCAGCAGATCCTCCTCACCGTGCTCGTCAACTCGCTGATCGCGCTTCCGGTGTACGCGGTCGTGCGGCGCGCGCTCAACCCGGCGCTCCCTGACGATCCGCGGCGCCGGCGCCGGCGCCGGTACACCACCGGGGGTCTGAGCCCGCTGAAACGTCCCTCCGAGGGCCTGGGCGGCTCGGTGCGCTCGGTGAGCCGATGATCCAGCCCCAGCTCCCGGACGACCGGCGTCCGCCCCTGACTCCCCAGCTCGCCGTGCGCATCACGGTGATCGGCGGCTGCGCGCTGGCCATGTTCGCGATCATCTTCTTCCGCCTGTGGTTTCTCCAGGTTCTCTCGGGGGATCAGTACGTGGCGCAGGCGCGCAACAACCGCACGCGCCAGGTGTCGGTGGCCGCCCCGCGGGGGGAGATCGTGGATCGCAACGGCGCCGTCCTCGTCTCGAGCCGGCAGACGGTCGCGGTCCAGATCGTTCCCACCGACCTGCCCGTCCCCCTGCGCAACCCCTCCATCTCCGAGCTCGAGCACGAGCCCAGCGCCAACGTCGCGGTCTTCAACCGCCTCGCGGGCGTGCTCGGGATGTCCACGAGCCGCCAGAAATGTAAGGTCGTCGGCTACGAGATGGTGAACGGGAAGACGGTCGAACTGACCTATCACCCGAGGCTCTCGCTCGTCTCCTGCGACGTCGCTCAGGCCGTCTACCAGCTCCCCTACGCCGACGCCACGATCGCCACCGACGTCAAGCGCGACGTCCTCTACTACCTCTCCGAGCGTCACAACGAGTTCCCGGGCGTGACCCATCCCCAGGTCTACGTGACCTCCTATCCCTTCCAGGATCTCGCCGCTCAGGTGCTCGGCTACGTCGGTCCGATCTCGCCGGCGGAGCTCAAGGAGTCCGAGTTCCAGGGCCTGCCCGAGAACGAGGTCGTCGGTCAGACCGGCCTCGAGGCGTACTACGACCAGTACCTGCGCGGGTCCAACGGCGCCGATCAGGTCGAGGTCGATTCGCAGGGCGATCCGATCCACACGCTGCCCCTGAAGCCGGCGATCGCGGGCAACACGCTCAAGACCTCGCTCGACGTAAAGCTTCAGCAGGCGGGCCAGGCATCGCTGGCACAGTCGATCTCGGGTAACGCTCCGGCCGGGGCAGGCGGCGCGTTCGTGGCGATGGATCCGCAGAACGGTCAGATCTACGCCATGGGCTCCTATCCGACCTTCAACCCGAGCGTGTTCACCAAGCCGATCTCCGACGCCAAGTACAAGAGCCTGTTCGGTGCGGGAACGAGTGACCCGCAGGAGAACCGCGCGATCGACGGCCTGTACCCGACCGGTTCGACGTTCAAGGTGATCACCGCGACCGCGGCGCTCATGAGCGGCACTTGGGGCCTCGATCAGACCTTCGACGACACCGGCCAGTACTGCGACGGTCCGGGGTCCTGCCTGCACAACTCGGGCCATGCCGCCTACGGAGTGGTCAACATCGTCCAGGCCCTCGACGTCTCGGACGACATCTTCTTCTACAACCTCGGGGCCAAGCTCAACGTCGATCCCACCACCCACCCCCAAGGTGGCGCGCTGCAGCAATGGGCGCGCCTGTTCGGAATCGGGCAGGAGACGGGCGTCGATCTGCCCTACGCGGCGTCGGGGAACCTGCCGACGCCCGCCTGGCGCGCGAAGGTGAGCCAGGAGGAGATCCAGTACGAGCACCAGCATCACACTGGGTGCTGCACCATTGCGTACCCGGGGCCCTGGACGGTGGGGGACGACGTCAACCTCGCGGTCGGCCAGGGTGACGTGCTCGTGACTCCGCTGCAGCTCGCGGTGGTCTACGCGGCGATCGCCAATGGCGGCACGGTCGTGCGCCCCCACATCGGGCTCGACGTCGAGAACTCGATCGGGGACAAGGTGCTCCAGCGGATCGACCCGCCGCCGGCGCGCCACATCAACATCGACCCGCCCTACCTCGACGCGATCCGCACCGGCCTGCGAGAAGCCGCGTCGGCTCCGGGCGGCACCTCGGCCGACGTGATGGGCAGCTTCGGCAAGCCCGTCTACGGCAAGACCGGAACCGCCCAGCACAACAACGAGAACGACCAGGCGTGGTACGCGTGCTTCGTCCCGGCGACGGCGACGACCAAGCCGATCGTCGTCGTGGTCACCGTCGAGCAGGGCGGGTTCGGCGCCATCGCCGCCGCGCCCGTGGCCCGGCAGATCCTCTCGCAGTGGTTCTACGGCAAGCCCGGGCCCTACGTCGCGGGGACCTCGACCACGCTATGAGCCCGTCGATCCAGCGCGCAAGCCCCGAGACGTCGTCGATCAGGCCGCGGACGATCTTCCTCTTCGACCCGCTGCTCCTGTTCGCCGCGGTGGGGCTCACCATCTGCTCGGCCGTGACCCTGCACGGGGCCTTCGGGAGCAGCTACTCCGACCGTCAGATCGCCTACGCCGGGATCGGGCTCGTCCTCGCCATCGCCCTGGCGCAGATCGACTACACGCGCCTGCGCGAGTACCGCTACGGCCTGTACGCGCTGCTCATCCTCTCGAACCTCTCGGTGTACGTGATCGGCCGCTCCGCCCTCGGAGCGCAGCGCGAGATCCCCTTCCCCTTCATCTCCGTGCAGCCATCGGAGCTGGGGAAGATCCTCCTCATCGTCTCCTTGGCCGCCTTCGCCGTCGATCGGGTCCGCTATCTCCACGAGCGCCAGACCACCGGCCGGATCATGCTCCTCGCCCTCGGGCCGGCGGCGCTGGTGATCAAGCAGCCGGACCTCGGCACCGGGCTCGTGTACGTGGCGATCGTCCTCACCGTGCTCTTCGTCGCGGGAACGTCGTGGAAGCAGCTCACGGCGCTGGCGGCGCTGTTCGTCACCGCGATCGCCCTCGTGCTCATCATCGGGCCGGCGATCGGCGTACACGTGATCCAGCACTATCAGGCGCAACGCCTGGAAGCCTTCCTGCACCCGTCGAGCAATCCCAATTCGCCCGGTTATCAGACCAACCAGTCGATCGTGGCGATCGGCTCTGGGCAGAAGAGCGGCACCGGGATCGCCCACGCGACCCAGGCGACACTCCACTTCCTCCCCGAAGCCCAGGAAGAGTTCATCTTCTCGGTCGTCGGCGAAAGCTACGGCTTCGCCGGAGCGGCCCTGGTGCTCGCGCTCTATGCCCTGCTTATATGGAGGGCATTACGCATCCTCACGATGGCCAAGAACCTGTACGGCGCCCTGATCGCCGCCGGCATTCTCGGGATGCTCATGTTCCAGGTCTTCGTGAATGTCGGCATGACGATCGGGATCATGCCCATCACCGGCGTTCCGCTGCCGCTCATGAGCTACGGCGGCTCGTCGGTCCTCGTAACGTTCATCGCCCTTGGCCTCCTGCAGTCGATCCACATCCAGGCTCGGATTGCGTCTGCCGGGAAGGGCCGGGCCCTACTTTCGTGACAAAGGACTGAAACACACAATTGAAGAAGCAAGTGCTGGTCAGCGTCAACCGCGGAGAGACTCGCGTGGCGCTGCTGGAGGCGACGGGCACCGTCGCCCCGCGCAAACCCACCACGCGGCGACGCCGTAAGACCACTCGACCCGCCGCCGGCTACCAGGTCGCCGAGCTCTACCTCGAGCGGCGCGGTAACCGGTCAATCGTCGGGAACATCTACAAGGGCCGGGTCGATAACGTCCTCGCCGGCCTCGAGGCCGCGTTCGTCGACATCGGCCTGGAGAAGAACGGCTTCCTCCACGTCGATGAGATCGTCCTCCCGGGGGTCGAAGCGCCGCGGCGCGGTCGCGGCTCGAGCCGCGAGGGCAGGCAGAT
>DATCEM010000043.1:0-14212 GCA_036510175.1 Solirubrobacteraceae bacterium
GTCCGCATGCGCGCCCGGATCGTGCACTGCGGCCCGCCGCAGGCCGCGCTGCTCGCCTTCGAGCTCCCCGGCCAGTAGCCACCCCCGCGGATGCGGCGGCACGGCCCGCCGCGAGAGGCGTTCCGCTGCCGTCCACCACCGCACGCTCGGCGTAGGCACCCGTCCGAGCCCGTCGGGTCGGGCGACCTACAATCCCGCGCCCATGCCGACCTTGCACCGACCGGTCGATCCCCGTGCGTCGTTCCCCGAGCTCGAGGAGCGCGTGCTCGAGCGCTGGCGTGAGCGCGACATCTTCAAGGAGTCGCTGCGCCGGCGCGAGGGCGCGCCCGCGTGGGGGTTCTACGAGGGCCCGCCCACGGCCAGTGGCCTTCCGGGCTCTCACCACGTGCTCGCACGAGCCTTCAAGGACATCTTTCCCCGCTACAAGACGATGCGCGGCTACTACGTCGAACGCAAGGGCGGCTGGGACTGCCACGGGCTCGCAGTGGAGATCGCGATCGAGAAAGAGCTCGGGATGACCTCCAAGGAGGACATCGAGCGCTACGGGATCGCCGAGTTCAACGAGCGCTGCCGCACATCGGTGCTCGCGCACGTCGCCGAATGGAACCGCCTGACCGAACGAATCGGATTCTGGATCGACCTCGACGACGCCTACCGCACGCTCGATCCCGCGTACATCGAGTCCGTGTGGTGGGCGCTGAAGACGATCCACGAACGCGGGCTCCTGTACCAGGGGCGCAAGGTCGTGCCCTACTGCGTTCGCTGCGGGACGGCCCTCTCGAGCCACGAGCTCGGCCAGCCCGACGTCTACCGCGACGTCGTCGATCCCTCCGTCTACGTCCGCCTCCCGGTGAGGACCGGGGCGGGGGCGGCGCAGGCGGGCGACGAGCTTCTCGTGTGGACGACGACGCCCTGGACGCTCGTCTCCAATGCCGCGGTCGCCGTCGACCCCGATCTCATCTACGTGCGCGCGCGCGTGGGCGAGGAGCCCGTGGAGATCGTCGCCGAGGCGCTCGTCGAACGGGTTCTCGGCGCCGAGGCGGAGATCCTCGACCGCTTCCCCGGTCGGGCCCTCGAGGGGCTCGCCTATGACCCGCCGTTCCCCTTCATCCCCGCGAGCGCCTACGGCGAGCGGGGGCACACCGTCCTGCTCGCCGACTTCGTCACCGCCCACGACGGCACCGGCCTCGTCCACACGGCGATCGCCTTCGGCGAGGACGACTTCCGCCTCGGCGAGCAGTACGGGCTGAACGTCGTCAATCCGGTCCGGCTCGATGGGACCTACGACGAGCGCATCGGGCCCTACGCCGGCCGGTGGGTCAAGGACGCCGACGACGACCTGGTGGAGGAGCTGCGGGCGCGAGGCCGCCTGCTCCGGGCCGAGCCCCACGAGCATTCCTACCCGCACTGCTGGCGCTGCGGGACGCCGCTGCTCTACTACGCCAAGCCGGCGTGGTACATCGCCACGAGCCAGATCAAGGACCGGCTCCTCGCCGCCAACGAAACGGTCTCCTGGCATCCCGAGCATGTCAAGCACGGGCGCTTCGGTAACTGGCTCGAGGGCAACGTCGACTGGGCCCTCTCGCGCGAGCGCTACTGGGGCACGCCGCTCCCCGTGTGGCTGTGCTCGGGCGGCCATGAGCACGTGATCGGCTCGCTCGCCGAGCTCGAGGAGCTCTCGGGCGTCGCGCTCGAGGATCCCCACCGCCCGTTCGTGGACGAGGTCCGCTTTCCGTGCCCGACCTGCCAGGAGCAGATGGAGCGCGTGCCCGAGGTCATCGACGTGTGGTTCGACTCGGGCGCGATGCCCTTCGCCCAGTACCACGCGCCCGGCGCCGGGACCGAGCGCTTCGAGCAGCGCTTCCCCGCCGACTTCATCTGCGAGGCGCTCGACCAGACGCGCGGGTGGTTCTACTCGCTGCTCGCGGAATCGACGCTGCTCTACGACCGCTCCGCCTACCGCAATGTCGTCTGCCTCGGCCTGATCCTCGACGAGGAAGGCCGCAAGATGTCCAAGTCGCGCGGCAACGCCGTCGACCCATGGGAGGTCATCAACCGCTTCGGCGCCGACGCGTTCCGCTGGTACTTCTTCACCTCCAAGCAGCCCTGGGACGGCTACCGCTTCTCGCTGGAGACGATCGGCGAGGCGGTCAGGCAGTTCCTCCTGCAGCTATGGAACACCTACGGGTTCTACGTCCTCTACGCCAACGCCTCAGCGGGCGAGCTCTCGGACTCGGGCGCGGGCGAAGCCTCAGACCTCGACCGCTGGGCCCTCTCGCGCCTCGCGGCGACCGTCGAGATCGTCAACGACCGGCTCGACGCCTACGACGCGACGACGGGCGGGCGGGCGATCGCCGCCTTCGTCGACGAGCTCTCGAACTGGTACGTGCGCCGGTCGCGGCGCCGCTTCTGGGAGGGCGATCCCGCCGCCTTCGCCACGCTGCGCCAATGCCTGGTCACGGTCGCCCAGCTCGTGGCCCCGTTCTGCCCGTTCATCGCCGACGAGATCTACGACAACCTCGACGGAGCGCACCAGAGCGTCCATCTCTGCGATTTCCCCGAGCCCGGCGAGCGCGACACAGAGCTCGAGGACGACATGGCGGTGGCCCGCGAGACCGTCCGCCTCGGGCTGGCGGCGCGCGGCCAGGCGAAGCTGAAGATCCGCCAGCCGCTACGGGCCGCGGTGGTCGTCGCGACGGGACGCGAGCGCACGGCGATCGGGCGACTCGACGGGCTCGTGCGCGACGAGCTCAACGTGCGCGAGCTCCGCTTCGTCTCCGAGGCCGACGAGCTCGGCCGGGTGGAGATCAAGCCCAACTACCGCAGCCTGGGTCCCCGCTTCGGCGCGCAGATGCCGACGGTGGCCGCCGCCGTGGCCGGCCTGGACCCGACCAAGGTCGCCGCGTCGCTGCGCGAGGGACGCAGCCTGTCGATCACCATCGGCGGACAGGACCACGAGCTCGACGCCGAGGACCTGCTCGTGGCGATGAAGCCGCTCGAGGGCTATCAGGTCGAGCGTGAGGGCTCGCACGCGGTCGCGCTCGAGGTCGCGCTCGACGACGATCTGCGCGCCGAGGGCCGGGCCCGAGAGGTCGTCCACGCCGTCCAAGCCGCGCGCAGGGAAGCCGGGCTCGATGTCTCCGACCGGATCGAACTGACCCTCGACGGAGACGGCAGCCTGCTCGACGCGGCGCGCGCCTACGAGACCTACATCGCCGGCGAGACGCTGGCGGCGGAAATCCACTTCGCCGCCCTCGATGGCGTCGAGCCCGTCCGCATCGACGGGCTCGAGCTGCGGATCGGCGTCGAGCGGCGCTAAGCGAGCGCCGGCTCGAGCTGCTCTTCGAGCTTCTTCTTCGGGTAGGCGCCGATGACCTTGACGGCGGGCTCACCGAAGCGGAAGAGGATCAGCGTCGGGATCGACATCACGTCGTAGCTCACCGCCGTGTCCTGGTTCTCGTCGATGTTGAGCTTGACCACCTTGAGCTCACCCGCGCGCTCCTTGGCGATCTCCTCGACCACCGGAGCGACCCGGCGGCACGGGCCGCACCACGGCGCCCAGAAGTCGACCAGCACCGGGATATCGGATTCGATGACCTCGGCCTGGAAGTTGCTATCGGTGACTTCGGAGACGGTGCCAGCCATGTGGGCTCCTCGCAAGTGTCGGTGTTACTTCACAAAGTATAGCGCGCGTCGGCTTCACGGGCCGTTCGCCGCGACGGCCGCCAGCCCACCGCCCGGCTCCTCTAGCTGCCAAGCCCAAGCCGGCCAGCGGCGCCCACGGCGCAGGGCGCCGGCGATCGGCCCTCACGCCGGACCCACGGGCGCACCGAGGCGGGCGGGCGGGTCCGCACCTGGCACCATTGCTGAGAACCCTCCACCCCGCAAGCGCCCACCACCCCGCAGCCTGGTGCCAGGGCGGCCCCGCCCGCCCGCCCCACCACAGCGCAACAAGAATGCCCGACCCCACAAACACCGAAATCGCCGCCGCCCTCGACGAGCTAGGCGACCTGTACGAGCTCGACGGCGCCATTGTTCACCGCGTCGTCGCGTATCGCAGCGCGGCGAAAGCGGTCCGCGATGCCCCCGTCTCGGTGACGGCGCTGGCGCGCCAAGGCCGGGCGATCGAGCTTCCGGGGATCGGGCGGACGATTCAGGAGAAGGTGATGGCGCTGGCCGAGACGGGCGAGATTCCGGCGGCGATGAAGCTGCGGGCGAAGTTTCCCCCCGGGGTGATCGAGATGACCCAGCTCGCCGGGCTGGGGCCCAAGCGCGCGCGGCGGCTCTTCGAGGAGCTGGGAATCGACTCGCTGGAAGCGCTGAAGGCCGCGGCCGAGGAGCATCGCGTCCGCGAGCTCAAGGGCTTTGGCCCGAAGGCCGAGGAGGCGATCCTCGACCGGGTCAACGCCGCCGGAGCCGGTAGTCGGTCTGAGCGCGTCGCGCTCGATCGCGCGCTGGCGATCGGCGAGCTCCTGGTGGCCTCGCTGAGAGAGCATCCGGCGGCCGACCGCGTGGAGCTCGCGGGGTCCGTCCGGAGGATGACCGACACGGTCAAGGACCTCGACGTGATCGCGACGGCCCATGACCCCGGGGCGCTCGCCCGCGCGGTGGCCGAGCACGAGCTGATCGAGTCGGCGGGCACGGCGGGCGAGTCCGGAGTGCGGGTGCGAACCCACACCGGAGTCCAGGTCGATCTGCGCATCGTCGCGCCCGACCAGTTCGGGAATCTCCTGCAACACTTCACCGGGTCCAAGGAACACAACATGGCCCTCCGCGAGGCCGCCGTGCGCAAGGGGCTGCACGTCTCGGAGTACGGGGTCCTCGACGACGCCACCGGCGAGACGCACCGATGCGCGAACGAGGCCCAGGTCTATGCCCTCCTCGGTCTCGAGTACATCGAGCCGGAGCTGCGCGAGAACCGGGGAGAGCTCGAGGCCGCGGCGACGGGCACTCTTCCCACGCTGATCGAGCTTGGCGATGTGCGCGGTGACCTGCACTGCCACACCACGGCGTCCGACGGCACCGCCTCGATCGAGGAGATGGCACTGGCGGCGCGCGAACGCGGGTACGACTACCTCGCGATCACCGACCACTCGGCGAGCTTCGGCTTCGGGAACGCGGTCTCGCCCGAAGGGCTGCGCGAGCACATCGAGCGGATCCGCTCGGCGAACCTCCACCTCGAGGGGATCGAGCTCCTCGCGGGAAGCGAGGTGAACATCCTTCCCGATGGCGCGCTCGACTACCCCGATGACCTCCTGGCCGAGCTCGATTGGGTGATCGCCAGCGCGCACTCGGCCTTTCAGATGGACGAGAAAGCGATGACCGAGCGCATCGTCCACGCGATCGAGCACCCGCTGGTCGATGCCATCGGCCACCTCACGGGCCGCAAGATCGAGCGCCGTCCGCCCTACGCGCTCGACGTCGAGCGTGTGCTCGAGGCGGCGGCGCGGACGGGAACGATGCTCGAGATCAACTCGAGCCCGCGCCGGCGCGACGTCAACGAGGTAAACGCCCGCGCCGCCGCGCACGCGGGGATCCCGATCGTCATCAACACCGATTCCCACCGGATCGCAGGCTTCGACGCCCTGCGCTTCGGCGTCGCCACCGCGCGGCGGGCGTGGCTGAGCGCGGCGGAGGTCGCCAACACCCGGCCCTGGGCCGAGCTCGCCTCGATGCGCAAGCGCTCCGCCGGTGCTCAGGCCCGACGCGAGGGCTGAGTCGCGCGACGGGGGACGGCTCCCGGCGGCGCCGGGCGCCCGGAGGACGTCGTCCCGGCACGCGGCCCGCGCCTCTTCGGCCACCCTCCGCCGCGCTGGATCCTCACGAACCACACGAGTCCGGTCAGGCACAGCGCGGAGGCGACGTAGAAATTGAGTCGCAGCCCGAGGTAGCGGGTCGAGGGATCGATGCGCAGGGACTCCTCGAAGATCCGGAAGGCCGAGTAGCCGGCGACATAGAGCGCGAACACGCCGGGGTGGCGGATCTTGCCCCGCTTGCCGAGCCAGATCAACAGGGCCGCGAGGGAGAGGTCGAAGATGAGCTCGTAGAGGAACGTCGGGTTGAAGGTCCTGTACTGGAGGTACCCCACCGGTCGATGGGCGGGCGAGATCTCGAGTCCCCAGGGCAGCGTGGTGGGCTTGCCGAAGAGCTCCTGATTGAAGTAGTTACCGATCCGGCCGATCGCCTGCGCCGCGAGGATGCCCGGGGCGCCACAGTCCATGAAGCGAGGGATGTCGGCCCCGCGCCGGCGCAGCACCCAGATCCCCGCGAGCGCTCCGAAGAGGACCCCGCCCCAGATCCCGAGCCCGCCGTCCCAGATCGCGAACGGCCCCCACCAGTGCTTGGGCATGAGGTTGAAGCTCGTGATGTCGAAGTAGAGCCGGCCCCCGATCAGGCCCGCCGGGAAGCCCCACATCGCCACCTCGTAGACGAGCTCGCGCGAACCGCCCTGCGCCTCCCACAGCCGCCGGCAGATGTAGATCGCCGCGGTGACGCCGACCACATAGGCCAATCCGTAAGCGTGGAGGAAGAGCGGGCCGATCCGGATCCCGTTCGCGGACGGACTGGGGATGAAGGCGAGCGGGTTCATCGTTGCAGGAGTCGCGGCAGCACGGCACCCTCGATCGTGCGATCCACCGCGGCGCGACGGTAGGGCTCGAGAAGCTCGGCCGCCCGCGAATGGTAGCCGGACACGGGATCGTCGAGCGCGGCCCGAATCGCCGTCGCCAGGTCCTCGGTCACGAGCCGGGGGTCGAGCTTGCGCGCCAGCTCGAGCGCCGCGTAGGGCCCCGGCGACGGCGTGCTTACGAGCATGCATCCGTCGGCCAACGCCTCCAGCGCGGCGATCCCGTAGTCCTCGCGCCGGGGCGCGGCGATGAACACCCGGGCGCGGCGAAGCAACGCGCGGTACTCGGTTGGGGGGAGCCGGCCCGCGAGCTCGACGCCGTCCCGGGGCGTGAGCGTGTCGGTCCCGGCGACGACGAGCGTCTCGCCGTCGCGCCGCGCCCGCTCCCAGGCCGCGAGAATGAGATCGAGGCGCCGTTTGACGGGGTCGCCGGCGTAGGCCACCGCGACCACGTCTCGTGCCCCCCCGGTGAGGAGCCGTCCCGACGGCTCGACGGGCACGGGCACGACCACGGGATCGGTGTAGCGGTCGCGCAGCGGCGCGAGCGCGCCGATGGTCATCGGCATGACCAGGCGCGTCTGCGTCAGCCGGCGGCGCTCGAGCGAGCGTTGCCAGATGCCGTGACGGCCCGGACGGTTCTCCCGCGCCGTCGCGTCGAGCCAGATCGCTCCCGGTGCCGGCGCGAGCAGCGCCGCGGTGATCGAGCAGTAGATGATCGACTTGGGGTGGTTCGCGGCTATCCCCACCTCCGCCGCTCGCCGCGAGGCGAGGGCCTCTGCCAGGTCGGTGAGCGCGAATGTCCGCACCCTGGGGACCGTTCCGGCGAAGACGAGGACGACGTCGGCGCCGGCCCTGGCCAGCGCCGCCGAAAGCTCGTGCGCCGCCGACCTCCAGCCGCTGGTGGTAGCGAGCGAGACGACGAGGACGTCGGCGCCGGCCTTGCGCCGCTGGCCCATGGCTAGGCGCGCGGCTGGGCGCGAGGGGCGCGCCGGCTCGAGCCGTTCAGCTCGTACAGGTTCGTGCGGAACCCCGGCGTGCGGACGAGCCGGATCGGTCGCAGCGGCGAGGTCGGCTCGAGGTAGAAGCGCACGCCGTCACGGTCCTCGATCGCCGTCACCGCCGAGGACTGGCGTCTCCACGCGAGCGCCCAGATGATCGCGAACCCGGCCGCCACGGCGGGGATCTGGGGCGCGAGGACCGCGCACGCCCCCGCTCCCAGCGTGGAGAGCAGGAGCGGCCACAGGCGGTTGAGCAGCGTCCGACCGGGGTTGAGCTCGGGCAGCGTCGGCTGGGTGCGCGCGCTCGCGAGCAGGGTGGCGATCGGGGACGACGTGCCCGAGTGGCGACCGATCCAGCCGCCGATGAGCGCCGCGATGAGCCACCAGCCGATGGCCACCGGGACGAGCAGGTTCCCGAATGCGCCCTGTCCGGCGGCGACGGTGACCGCCGCGAGCGCACTGGCGGCGCCGGCGCTGAGCAGCACGGTCGTCCTCAGGAGATCGGTGAACCGCACGACGCTAGTCGGCGATGAGCATCGCCAGCAGGTCACGGACGCCGCTCGTGCCCTCGACGGTGACGTCGGCCTCCTGCGCGATCTCCGCCGGTCCGTCCTCGGAGAGCACGCCGACCCTGATCACATTCGCGATCTGACCCTCCTGCGCGAGCCGTTCGAGCGCGCGGAAGGCGTCGAGGTCGGTGGCATCGTCGCCAACGTAGAGCGCGGCAGCCAGCTGTGCCCCATCGAGGAAGGCGGTGACCCCCGCCCCTTTATCGATGCGTACCGGCGGGCGGACCTCGAGCACCTTGCGTCCCCAGTGGGTGCGCAGCCCCCCCTCCTCGGCGCGCTCGGCGACCGCGTCGAGGACCGCGCGCGCGGCCTCCTCGTCGGGCGCCCCGCGCCAATGGAAGGCGACGATCGACCCCTTGTCCTCGATGCGCACCCGGTGCCGACGGAGATCGGGCGTGTCGGTCTCATGGCCGAATGCTTGGATCCGCCGCGCCCAGTCCTCAACCAGCGGATCGAGCACCGGCTCGGTCCAGCCGGCTCGAAGGAGCTCCGCCCCGTGGGAGCCGATGTAAGAGATCGTCCCGACCGAGACCATCGCCCGCGCCTCGGACGCGCGGCGGCCGCTGACGCACGCCACCATGCCGTAGCGCCGGGCAATCGCGATGAGCAGGTGCCGAGTCTGCTCGGGCACGTTTGCGTCGGCGGCGAACTCGACGATCGGGGCCAGGGTGCCGTCGATGTCGAGCAGGATCGCCGCGCTTGCAGGGTCAGCGCGGAGCGGTTCCAGTGCCTGAGGCTGGAGCGCGGACGGCACCACCCTAGTATGCCTGCTCCAGCGTCGCCCGAGCACCTGGGCGCAGGGCGGGGACAGCTCTCCCACCGTCACCCTTCCCGCGCCGAACAGCTACTATCGCGCTGCGACCGGGGACAGCCAAGACACAGGAACATGGTTGGGAGAAAAGGAGACGCTATGAGGCGCTACGGAGTGGCGATACCGGTTGGATTGCTGATGGCCCTTCTCGGGGCGCTGGCCGGGCTCGGCGCGAATGGCGCCGCCGGTGCCGGAGCCGTGGTCCGGGCACATCAGGCGGCGGTCTGCCCGTCGGGTCTCGGGGGCACGCGCGACCCATCCAATCCGCTCGCTCTCTCCACGCCGCCGGGGAGCAATCCCCTGGCGGGAGCCCAGGGGAGCCTCTTCGTCCAGACGCCGGCGCGGGGAACGGCGGCCAGCGCCATCGCCGCGCTGCTCGGAGTCAAGCCTCCCGACACGGAGTCCTGGCCCGCGTTCCAAGCGAGCCTCCAGTCGGGCCGGCTGGCGCAGACGCTGCGGAGCAACCCTGCGCTCGCGGGCAAGGTGCGCCTGCTCTCGCTCATCGCCGACGAGCCCGAGACCTCCCGGTTCAGCGTCTACACGGCGGGCGGTGGCCCGGGAGCGATCTACACCCAGCTCAACAAGTTCCTCTGCCGCATGCACACGGCGGCCCCGGGCGCGATCCCGCTGCTCTCGACGTACTTCCTCGAGCACACGGGTAACTGCCCGACCGAGTCGGCGAGCGATCAGGCAGTGTTCAAGCGCCGCGTCGATGAGTTCGCCGCCGGCGTCGCCGACTATCCCACGGTGATCTTCGCCGAGGAGGACGCGGTCGACACCGCGGGGTGCCTGAGCCGGCAGGGCCTGGCCGTCCGCGAGAAGCTGCTCGCCTACGAGGTCGATGTCCTCGCGAAGATTCCGCATGCCGTCGTCTACCTGGACGGCGGAACCGAGGACGGCAACAGCGCCCAGTTCGCGGCGAAGATCCTCAATGCCTCGGGCATCGGGAACATCCGTGGCTTCTTCCTCAACGCCACGCACCGCAACTGGACGAGCAAGGAGATCGCCTTCGGCGAGAAGATCTCGAGGCTCACGCACGGGGCCCACTTCATCGTCAACACCGCCGACAACGGGCACGGCCCCACGCTCAATCCCCACCCGGCAAGGCAGGGGATCGAGAACCTGTGCAACCCGCGCGGGAGCGGGCTCGGTCCACAGCCGACGACGGATACCGGCTTCCCCCTGGTCGACGCGTTCGAGTGGACGTCCGTGCCGGGGAAGAGCGGCGGACCGTGCCACCACGGCGACCCCGCTTCAGGCGTGTTCGGCGTAAACCTCGCGCTGCACCTGGCCGAGAACGCCAACGGCAAGCTCGGGCCGGGGTACCCCAGCCGGCCCTACTAGTCTCCGTAGCGCCATGTCGGCAGGTCAGCCCCTACTGCGGCGCGCGCTCGCGTGCGCGCTGTGCTGCCTCGTCGCGACGGCGACGGCGACCGCGCTCGCCTCCGGGGCACGGGCGGCCGCGCGCCCCGATACCAACCCGCTCGAGCTCAGCCCTGCGCCGCCCGCGAACGACCCCCTGGTCGGCGCCCGCTGGTACGTCGACCACGGCGACGACGCACAGCGCCAGATGCGCGACTGGCGCCGGACGGGAGAGACGAGCTGGGCGGACATCCTCGCCAAGCTCGCCGACGAGCCCCAGACCGAGCACTTCGGCTCCTTCAGCTTCAACATCCGCGGGAGCCTCAGGCTCTACCTGCGCTCGGTCCGTCGCGGCACGGTGGCGATCCTCTCGACCTACGACCTACCCCACCTGGGATGTACGCACACGAGCGACACCCCGGGGGAGAGCCTCGCCTTCCGCCACTGGATCCACACGTTCGCCCACGGGATCGGCCGCCGCCGCGCAGTGGTCTTCCTCGAGGAGGACGCCCTGATCACCATCGGATGCCTGAGCCGGAGCGGTCTCGACGTGCGGATGTCCGAGCTCGATTACGCGACGCGGGTGCTCGGCAACCTGCCCCACACGGTCACCTATCTCGATGGGGGCGCCGCCGACGGTGACCCCTCCCCTCGCCGCATGGCCGGGCTCCTGCGGCGCGCCGGCGTGCGCCACATCCGTGGCTTCTTCCTCAACGCCAGCCATTTCGACTGGACGAACAACGAGCTGCGCTACGGGAACCGGGTCGCGAAGATCCTCCACAGGCACTTCGTCGTCTCCACCTCGGTGAACGGGCGCGGTCCCCTCCGTCCCCCCGACCGGGTAACGAGCGGCAACGAGATCCTCTGCAACCCACCCGGCCGCGGGCTCGGGCCCCTCCCCACCACCGACACCGGCGACCCGCTCGCCGACGCGTTCATGTGGATCGGTATTCCCGGGCGCTCGGACGGGGCGTGCCATCCCGGCGACCCGCCGAACGGGACGTGGTTCCCCGCCTACGCGCTCGAGCTCGCGACCAACGCCAACGGCCAGCTCGGGCCCGGGTCTGCGAGCCAGCCCTACTGAGCGCTCAGGCCGTGATCGATCGCGCTCTTGACGCCCGCCTCGAGCGAGTTCAGCCGATGGAGCGCTAGCGCCTCCACCGACTGAAAGCGCCGGCCCGGTGCGCCGTCGGGGCCGTGATGGGAGAGCACGCAGTGGAGCAGGGCCAGCCGGCGTTCCTCGTCGAGCGACGTCGAGCGCTCGGAGATCATCCGCTGGCCGATCGCCAGGTGACCGAGCAGGCGACCCTCTTCGGTCAGCCCGAACTCGGCGCCGTAGGTGAACTCGCGCGTCTTGCCCAGGTCGTGGACGATCGCCGCGCTCAGGAGTAGGTCGGCGCTCAGTCGTGGGTGGAGCTGGCAGAGCTCGTGCGCCAGCGTCGCCACCCCCACCGTGTGCTCGAGCAGGCCGCCGAGGTAGGCGTGGTGCCCCGCACGCGTACACGGGGCGCGCCGCCACTCCTCGCGCAGGGAGGCGTCGCCGAGCAGTCCGTCGAGCAGCGCGCGAAAGCGCGGGTCGCGGACCTCGCCCGCCAGGTGCTCGAGGAAGCCGTCGAGCTCGTCGAGGTCGCGGTAGGCGCGGGGGAGGAAGGTTGACGGGTCGGTGGCGTCCGCCGCCGCGCGAGCGACGCTCGCGAGCTCGAGCACGAGCTCGTCGCGGAAGCGCTCGACGCGCCCGGTGACCTGGACCAGGTCACCGCGCTCGAAGCCGCCGGCCAGCGCATCGGCGTCGCGAAAGGCCCGAGCGGGCAGCGTCCCCGTGCGATCGCGGAGCTCGAGCGCCAGGTAGGGGGAGCCGCTGCGAGTGAGCAGGCGATCCTTGCGCGTGCAGGCGAACACGGCGCTGACATCCTGCCCCGGGCGCAGCGCGCTCACGCTTGTGGTCTGAGAGGTCACGATCCTCATCATGTACGGTGGATCGGATGCAGCCGCTGCAATGGGACCATCGTCCGGACGGTCTCCGCGCCCCCGCGCTGGTTTGCGCCTTCACGGGCTGGAACGACGCCGCGGACGCCGCCTCGACGGCCCTCACCTTCGTCGGCAAGGCGCTCGAGGCGCGACGCTTCGCGACGATCGATCCCGAGGACTTCTACGACTTCCAGGCGACGCGCCCGCGGATCAAGCTCGTCGAGGGCCGCACGCGGGAGATCGTCTGGCCCGCCGTCGAGCTCTACGAGGCCCGGGTTCCCCGCGCGCCGCGCGACCTGGTCCTGCTCGCGGGCGCCGAGCCCTCGTTCCGGTGGCGCTCGTTCAGCAAGCTCGTGGTCGACCTCGCCGAGGTGCTGGGCACCCAGCTCGTGGTCACCCTGGGCGCGCTGCTCGCCGACGTACCGCACACGCGGGCGGTCTCGATCACCGGACTTGCTTCGGACCCGGCGCTCGTCACCCGGCTCGGGCTCGAGACCTCCTCCTACGAGGGGCCGACGGGCATCACCGGTGTCCTGCACACCGCCTGCCAGCAGGCCGGCATCCCCTCCGCGAGCCTGTGGGCCGCCGTCCCGCACTACGTGGCCGCCGCGCCCAACCCCAAGGCGGCGCTGGCCCTCGTCCGCCGGCTCGAGGGGCTCGTCGGGGTCGCCGTCGACGCCTCGGAGCTCGAGACCGCCTCGGCGGACTACGAGCGTCAGGTCAACATCGCCGTGCAGGGCGATCCCGACGTGCAGGCGTTCGTCGAGCAGCTCGAGCAGGCGGCAGGATTGGGACCCACCGGCGAGCCCGGCACCCTTCCGTCCGGCGATTCGATCGCGAAGGACCTGCAGCGCTTCCTACGCCAGCGCGGCTCAGAGGGCGAGCCACCGGCGGCGAGCCGGGAATGACGCCCGTTTAGGTCGCGGGGGGCCTACCGCTCCGACGCCGGGCACACGAGCCGGTAGTCGCACATCGAGCAGGCGGCGAACGAAGGCGTGGGCTCGAAGCCCTGGGAGAGGATTCCCTGCGCGACCTCGTTGGTCACGTCGAGGATCCACTCACGGTCGCCGTCGCCCCGCGCGAGGGCGACCTTCTGGTCGTCGAGCAGGTAGTAGTAGGCCTGCCGGGAGGCATCGAGCTGCCAGGCTTCGCTCGCGCCGACGGCATAGAGGGAGAGCTGGACGTCCTCGGCGAGCTGAGCTTCGCTCTTGGGGCGCCCCGTCTTATAGTCGATGAGCTCGTACTCCCCGCCCGGGAGGCGGTCGACGCGGTCGACGCGGCCGCGCAGCAGGTGGGGCCCGACCTTGAAGGCGAAGGATTTCTCGAACCAGATCGGCTCTGACTCCTCGGACTGGAAGCGCGCGTGGTAGCGCGTGAGCGCGTTGGCCGCCTTCCCGTGAAGCTGGCGCTCCTCCTCGGAGTCGCCGAAGCCGCCGCGTCGCCAGCCCGCCTCGAGGAGCCCGAGGAGCTCCGGCTGCGAGCTCCCCGCGGTCCCGGCGTGGAAGCGTTCGAGGACCTGGTGGACGAGGATCCCGAAGCGCTGATGGATCGTCGGCTCCTGGGGGATCCGGAGCACGCGGGCGAACTTGTATTTCAAGGGACACGTGCGGTAGGTGTCGATGTCCGTGGCCGAGAGCACGAGTCCGGCTCCTCGCTTGGGGAGAAACGCCTCGAGCGAGGGCTCGTCGCGAGCGACGGTGGCCTGGGCCCGGCGCCGGTCGTCGCGCTCGGCGTCCAGCAGGTAGTCGTCGAGCGGCGAGGAGGTGAAGATCTCGCGCTGCTCCGAGGTCACCGCCTGCAGGATCCGCGAGTTGACGTCGCGCAGTGACTCGGCCACGCTCTGGCCGTCCGGCCGGGCGATCAGGGCGGCGAGCTTGAG
>DATCEM010000044.1:0-2149 GCA_036510175.1 Solirubrobacteraceae bacterium
GACGTGGCGATCGTCCCTCGGGGCGGGGGCACAGGCTTCGCCGGGGGAGCGGTGCCACTCGACGGCGGCGTGGTGATCGGGCTCGAGCGGCTGCGCTCGCTGCGCCGCTTCGATCCCGAGCTGTGGCGCATCGAGCTCGACGCCGGGGTCAGGACGGCCGAGCTTAGGCGCCGCGCGCGCGAGAACGGGCTCTACTTCCCGCCCGACCCGGGTGCCTCCGAGCAGTCACAGCTCGGGGGGAACGTCGCCACCAACGCCGGCGGTCCCCACGCCTTCAAGTACGGCGTGACCGGAGCCTGGGTCACCGGCCTGGAAGCGGTGGTCGCGCCCGGCGAGCTCATCGAGATCGGCGGCCCGGTACGGAAGGACGTCGCCGGATACGACCTGAAGTCCCTGCTCATCGGGTCCGAGGGGACGCTGGGAATCGTCACCGCGGCGTGGTTGCGGCTCATCCCCGCGCCCGAGGCCGCCCTCCCCGTGGCGGCGTGTTACGCGAGCGCCGCGCAGGGCTGCGCGGCGATCCTCGGCGTGCTCGCGAACGGCCTCGGGGCAGCGGCCCTCGAGTACCTCGACGCGGGCGCGCTCGCAGCGACGCGGGACGCCTTCCCGGCGACGCTGCCCGGCGACGCCGCGTTCATGGTCATCGCCGAGGCCGACGGCTCAGAGCAGGAGGCGGCCCGCCTGCATGCGGAGCTCGTCGAGGTCCTGGGCCAGGGCAGCGTGTCGATCCACGCGCCGCGCGAGGCGCGCGGGGTAACCGAGCTCTGGCGCTGGCGCGAGGGGACCTCGCCCGGGGTCACCGCTCAGCGCGGGGGCAAGGTCAGCGAGGACATCGTCGTCCCCCTCGACCGGCTGCTCGAGGCGATCGAGGCAACGGTGGAGATCGGGCGCCGCCATGACCTGGCCGCCTGCAGCTGGGGGCATGCCGGCGAGGGGAACCTGCACTCGACCTTTCTCATCTCGCCCGAGGACCCCGAGGAGCTCGAACGGGCCGAACGGGCGGCCGAGGAGCTCTTCGCTCTCGCCATCGAGCTCGGCGGCGCAGTCTCGGGCGAGCACGGGCTCGGGTGGGTCAAGCGCGGCGCGCTCGAGCGCCAGTGGGCGCCGGCCGCGCTCGCCCTGCACGGGGCGATCAAGGACGTCTTCGATCCCAAGGGACTGCTCAACCCGGGCAAGAAGCAGGCGCGAGGTGGCCGCCACGTGTAGGGATGGATCGGCTTTGAGTAGAGCTCCTCGGCCGGTGAGATCTCCATCAGCTTGCCCAGGTACATGACCATGATCCGCCCGAGAACTCGTGAGGGAAGCGGTTCAGATGCTCGGGGCTGAGCCCCACCCGTTCGAGCAGCCGTCGGCCCTCGGGCTCGATCTCGTCCTTGGCCACGCCCCGCTTACGCAGCGGGGTGGCGATGATCTGGCCGATCCGCTTGCGCGGGTTCAGCGATGCCTGGGGGTCCTGGAAGACCATCTGCATCTCCCGGCGGATCGGCGCGAGCTGCGTGGATCCCGGCTTGGTGATGTCATCGCCGCGGAAGCGGATCGACCCGTCGGTGGCGGGGATGCGTCGCACCAGCTGCGCGATTCGACCACCCTGAGCTTCTGCTTGCGCTCGCGCTCGTGCCGGCACCAGTGGTGCGCCTACACCGGGAGAGCCTGCACGCCCGCCTCGAGGTCGAGCAGGAGCCGCTTTCGCTCGAGACCTCCGCCGTATCCGGTCAGGCTGCCGTCGGCGCCGATCACCCGGTGGCAGGGGATGATCACGGCAATCGGATTGCGTGCGTTGGCCAAGCCGACAGCGCGCGCGGCGGCGGGGCGCCCGAGCGCCCGCGCGAGCGCGCCGTAGCTCACGGTCTCGCCATAGGGGATCTCCAGCAGAGCGCGCCACACGGCGAGCTCGAACGGCCTCCCGGCCGGGTTCAGCGGTACGTCGAAGCTGTGGCGCCGGCCCTCGAAGTACTCGGCGAGTTGCCCGCGCGCCCGGGCGAAGGGCTCGTCGCTGCGCGTCCACCCGGGTTGCGCTCGGATTGGACGGCGCCCGTCCTGCATGTGCAGTGCCGCGAGCGTCTCACCGTCGCCGGCGAGCAAGAGCTCGCCGATCGGGCTCGGGGTCGTGCAGTAGAGCATGGCTAGTGGGCGGGCCGGGGGCGGGGGC
>DATCEM010000045.1:0-5066 GCA_036510175.1 Solirubrobacteraceae bacterium
AGGCCGCCGCTTGCTCCGCCCAGTCCCGGTAGAGCTGCCAGTAGCGCCCTCGGGCCTCGATCAGTTCGTCGTGAGTTCCCTGCTCGACGACGGTGCCGTGCTCGAGCACGATTATGCGGTCGGCGTAGCGGATCGTCGAGAGGCGGTGGGCGATGACGATCGCGGTGCGGCCGGTGAGCAGGCGGCGCAGGCCCTGCTCGATCTTCGTCTCGGTCTGGACGTCGACGTTCGATGTCGCCTCGTCGAGGATGAGCAGGCGCGGGTCGGCCGCGAGGGCGCGCGCGAAGGCGACGAGCTGGCGCTGGCCGGCCGAGAGCTGGACGCCGCGCTCACCGACCTCGGTGTCATAGCCGTGGTCGAGCGCGGCGATGAACGGATCGGCGCCCACGGCGCGTGCGGCGGCGATGATCTCCGCCTCGGTCGCATCCGGTCGCCCGAAGGCGATGTTCTCGCGCACGGTTCCGCTGAAGAGAAAGCCCTCCTGGGGCACGATCCCCATCTGGGAGCGCAGCGAGTGCGCAGTCACCGTGCGCAGGTCGTGGCCGTCGACGAGCACGCGTCCGGCCGTGGGGTCGTAGAAGCGCGTCACGAGCTTGGCCAGCGAGGACTTCCCGGCGCCCGTGGAGCCGACGAGGGCGACGGTCTGGCCGGGCTCGACCGTCAGGTCGATATCGCGGAGCGCCCACGCGGCCTCATCGACGTCGGGTCCGTAGCGGAGCGAGACGTGATCGAAGCGCAGCTCGCCGCGTACACGCGGAAGTGCGGTGGCGTCGGCCGCGTCCTCGAGGTCGGGCTCCTCGTCCAGGAGCTGGAAGATCTTGTCCAGCGCCGCCATCCCCGACTGATAGGTGGTGTAGAGCTGCGAGAGCTGCTGGATCGGATTAAAGAAGTTGTTCAGCGCGGCGATGAAGGCGAACACCACTCCGGTGGAGGCGTGGCCGTTGATCACCTCGAGCCCGCCGATCGCGAGGATCTCGACCGTCACGAGCCCGGAGAGGAGCTCGACGAGCGGGAAGTAGGCGGCGTTGAGGTAGACCGTGGTCATGTTTGCTGCCCGGTTCTCCTCGTTGAGCTCGGCGAAGCGCGCGATGTGGGTTCGCTCCTGCCCGAACGAGCGCACCGCGCGGATCCCGGACAGCGACTCCTGCAGGTAGCCGGTGATCGAGGCGATCTTCTCGCGGGTGCGCCGGTAGGCGTCGGCCGAGGCGATCCTGAAGGCGAATGCCCCGATCGCCAGCACCGGCAGCGTGATGAAGGTCAACAGCGCCAGGTGCGGGTCGAGCACCAGGAGGATGACGATCACCCCGAGGAGCATGAGCGTCGACTGGAACAGGGTCGCCAGGCCGTCCGAGATGAGCTGGTCGAGCGCCTCGACGTCGTTGGTCAGGCGCGAGATGATCACGCCGGCGCGATTACGCGAGTAGAAGCCGATCGACAGCGACTGGAGATGCTCGAAGAGCTGGAGGCGGAGATCGCGCAGGGCGCGCTGCCCGACCCAGCCCACGAGGTAGGTCTGGATGTACGTCGCGACCCAGTACACGGCGGCGGAGCCGAGGAAGGCGAGGACGATTACGTTGAGGGCGGCGGTGTCATGGCGGTTGATGCCGTCGTCGATCGCGAGCTTGGCCAGGGGCGCCGGAGCCAGCGCCGCGCCGGTGGCGGCGAGCAGAGCGAGGAACATGGCGAGCACGCGCCAGCGGTAGGGGGCCAGGAGCACGGCCAGGCCGCGCAGCTTGCGCCGCCGCCCGCCGGTCTCGCGCAAGCGGCGACGGAGCTCGGTGAGCCGGTGGGCCGGCGCGCTCGTGCTCATAGGCCTGCGACCTCCGCCTCGATCGGCTTGCGCGTCAGGAATACCTGGTCCGGCAGTCCCTTCTCGACGATCTGCTGGTAGATCGGGGAGCGGTCGAGGAGCTCCGCGTGGGTGCCCATGTCGGCGATCCGGCCCCCCTCGAGCACGACGATCTCGTCGGCGAGGGCGATCGTCGAGAGGCGATGGGCGATGACGAACGTCGTCCTACCGTCCATCACCTCGCGGAGCGCGCGCTTGATCTCCTGCTCGGTCGAGGCGTCGACCGACGAGGTGGCGTCGTCGAGGATGAGGATGCGCGGGTCGGCGAGGATGGCGCGGGCGATGGCGATCCGTTGTCGCTGACCGCCCGACAGGGTCAGGCCGCGCTCGCCGATCAGCGTGTCATAGCCGGCCGGGAGCTCGCCGATGAACTCGTCCGCCCGGGCGCGCCGCGCTGCCTCCTCCACCGCCTCGCGGGGGGCGTCCGGCCGAGCGTAGGCGATGTTCTCGTGGACGGTGGCCGAGAAGAGGAAGGGATCGTCGTTGACCGTCGCGATCGCGCCGCGCAGGCTCTCGGGCCGGACCGATGTGACGTCCGCGCCGTCGATCCTCACCTGGCCCGTGGTCGCGTCGTACAGGCGAGGGAGAAGCGAGACGAGGGTCGTCTTCCCCGACCCGGTGGCGCCCACGAGCGCGACGGTGGTGCCCGGCTCGACGACCAGGCTGGCGTCGCGAAGAGCCGGGTGGCTTGCGCCCTCGTAGGTCAGCCCGGCGTGGACGAGCTCGACGCGGCCATCGCCCGGGGGGAGGTCGGGCGCGTTGGCCGGCGCGGTGATCCGCGGTGCCCGGTCGAGGATCTCGAAGATGCGGGCACCGGAGGCCGTCGAGCGCTGGGTGGCGCTGAGCATGTAGCCGAGTACCTGCATCGGCGAGATGAGCATGAGCAGGTAGGCGTAGAAGGCGGTGAAGTCGCCGACGTTGAGCGAGCCGTCGATCACCTCGCGTCCGCCGACGAGGAGGATCGCCGCGAGCCCGAGATTGGGGAGGAAGCTGATCATCGGCGTGTAGCGCGCCTCGAGCCGGGTCGCGTACACGGCCTGATCGAAGACCCTGGTGGCGGATACCCGGAAGCGCTCGAGCTGGCGGTCCTCGCGCGCGAACGCCTTGACCACGCGGACTCCGGAGACGTTCTCCTCCGCGTCCGCGGTGAGCTCGCCGAGGCGCTGCTGGACCTCCTGCAGGGCCGGTCGCGAGCGCCGCCCGTAGCGGTCGGCGATGAGGATGACGAAGGGCACGGGGGCGAGCGAGATGGCCGCGAGCTCGGGCTTAATGATGAACATCGCCACCGCCGCGAGGAGGATGGTGAGCACCGACTGGCCGATGAACACCAGGCCGTAGCCGAGGAAGTAACGCACGGCCTGCAGGTCGACGGTCGCCCGTGACATCAGCTGACCGGTCTGCTCGTGGTCGAAGAAGCCGAGCTCGAGCCGCTGGAGGTGCTCGTAGAGCGCCATCCGGAGGTCGTACTCGACCGCCAGCGAGACCTGTCCGGCGACCAGGCGCCGGAACACGCTGAGCACCAGCCGTCCGAGCGCGGCGACGACGATGAGGATCGCCAGCACGGTCAGGGTGTGGTGCTGATGCGCGCGAATCGCGTTGATCGCCCGGCCGGTGAGGTACGGGATGAGGACGGTCGCGCCCATCGCGCCGAAGGCGAGCGCGAAGGACCAGTAGACGGCCCTGCGGTAGGGCGTGAGGAAGCCGAGTAGACGCCAGAACGTACGCATACTTCATAAAGTATAGTGCCTCGGCGGGGCCGCCGCGCGCCCGCACCTGGCCGCCGCGCGCCCGCGCCTGGCCGCCGTGCGCCCGCACCTACGGGATGAGCACGCCCGGGTTGAGGATCCCGGCGGGGTCGAGCGCCGACTTGACCGCGCGCAGGGACTCGACGCCGAGCTCGCCGATCTCCTCGGCGTACCAGCGGCGGTGATCGGTGCCCACGCCGTGGTGGTGGGTGATCGTGCCTCCGGCGGCGAGGATGGCATCCGACGCTGCCGCCTTGGCCGCCCACCACTGAGCGATGGGGTCCTCGAGCTCCGCGCAGGCGACGGTGAAGTACAGCGACGCTCCCGCCGGGTAGACGTGCGAGATGTGACAGAGGACGAGCGGCGGCGTGCCCTGCTCAGTCAGGGAGCGGCGCAGCGCGTCCGATACCGCGGCGTAGAGCTCCTCGAGCCGCGACCAGAAGGCCGCCGTCTCGAGCGTCTCGACCAGCGCTCCGGCGTCGAGGAGCGCGTCCCGGAGATAGGGGCCCTGGTAGCGCCCCCGGAGCCAGCCCTCGCCCGCTCCCGCGTCGAGGTCGCCGCCGCACGCGCGGATCGCCGCCGAGGCGCCGGCGCGCCGGTAGGCCACGTCTTCCGCGCTCCCCTCGTAGCCGACGATGGCGAGACAGCCGCCCGGGCTCCCCGCCCCGAGCTCGGCCGGCCGCGCCAGGTTCAACGCCGTCTCGGCCTCGTCGGAGAGCCGCAGCACGGTGGGGCGGGGCCCGTCCTGGGCGAGTCGGCGCAGGACGGTGATGCCGCTCGCGAACGACGGTAGGCGCCAGCCTTCGTAGACGCGCTCGACGGGCGCCCGGCGGACCTGCACGGTGACGGCGGTGATCACCCCGAAGGCGCCCTCGGAGCCGAGGACGAGGTCGCGCAGATCGGGCCCGGCGGCCGACCGGGGAGCTCGTCCCAGCGCGAGCGTTCCCGCGGGGGTGGCGACCCGGAGCGCGAGCACGAGCTCGTCGAAGCGCCCGTACCCCGCCGATGCCTGACCGCTCGAGCGGACCGCGGCGAAGCCGCCGATCGTTGCGTACTCGAAGGACTGGGGGTGATGGCCGATGGTGAACCCATGTGCGCCCACGAGCGCTTCGGCGTCGGGACCCCGCAGGCCCGGCTCGAGCGTCGCCGTGCGCGACTCGACGTCGAGCGCGAGCAGCTTGTCGAGCCGCCCGAGGTCGAGGGCGACGACGGCCTCGAAGGCCGCCCGGCGAGGCGCCAGCCCTCCGACAACGGAGGTCCCACCGCCGAAGGGAACAACGGCGACGCGCTCCTCGGAGCAGATGCGCAGAACATCGAGCACCTCGTTGTGGCAGCCAGGCGTGAGCACGGCGTCGGGGGCGTCGCTCGCCTCGCCGCCGCGGATCCGCAGCAGGTCGGGGGTGGACTTCCCTCGGGTGTGGCGAACGCGGGCCTCGGCGTCGTCGCGGAGATTGGTGTCCCCGACCGCGGTG
>DATCEM010000046.1:0-4701 GCA_036510175.1 Solirubrobacteraceae bacterium
TCGCCGGCCAGCCCTCAAGCCAATGCGCATCCTGATCGTCGAGGATCACCAAGAGCTCGCCGAGACGATCGCGCTCGGACTGCGCCGGGAGGGCATGGCGGTCGATACCACGCTGGACGGGGAGATGGCGCTGCGCAAGGCGACGGTCGTGAGCTACGAGGTGATCGTCCTCGATCGCGACCTGCCCGGCATGCACGGCGACGACGTGTGCCGGACGCTGCTCGCGCGGGGCTCGCAGGCCAGGGTCTTGATGCTCACCGCGGCGGGGACGATCGGTGACCGCGTACACGGCCTGAGCCTCGGTGCCGACGACTACCTGTCGAAGCCGTTCGCCTTCGCCGAGCTGGTGGCGCGCGTTCGCGCGCTCGCCCGCCGCGCTCAGCCCGCGCTCGCGCCGATCCTCGTCAAGGGCGATCTCACGCTCGACTCGGCGCGACGGATCGCCACGCGGGCGAGCTCGCGCCTGGACCTCTCGCCCAAGGAGCTGGCCGTGCTCGAGATCCTCCTTGCCGCTGACGGCGCGGCGGTGTCACCTGAGGAGCTCCTGGCGCGGGCGTGGGACGAGGTCGCCGACCCGTTCTCGAACGTGGTCAAGGTGACGATGAGCCGGCTGCGGCGCAAGCTCGGCGACCCGCCGCTGATCGAGACGGTTCCCACGGCCGGCTACCGGGTGCCGTGAGCACCGTGCGCGTGCCGAGTCGCTCGCGGCCGTCCGGGCCGCGCCGGAGCGTGCGCTTGCGCCTCACCCTGCTCTACGGCGGGCTGTTCCTGCTCGCGGGAGCGGTGCTCCTCACCATCACCTACCTGCTCGTCGCCAACCAGGTGAATGGAGGCACGGCGACGTTTGCGACGCGCAACGGGAGCCTTCAGATCACCGTCGGCTCGGTGGGTCCGCTGTCCTTGCCATCGGGCGCCCCGATTCGGTTCCCGGGTCCGAGCAAGCTTCCGCTCGAGAGCCCGCAGGCGGCGGTGAAGTTGCGCAGAACGTTCCAGAAGGTGATCACCGGAGAGCATTCGAGCGAGCTCCGCGATCTCCTCATCTGGTCGGGCATCGCGCTCGGGATCATGGCGCTCGTGTCGGCGGCGCTCGGATGGCTGATCGCCGGCCGGGTGCTCGAGCCGCTGCGGACGATGACCGCTCGAGCGAGGCGAATCTCCGAAGATAATCTCCACGAGCGCCTCGCCCTCGAGGGCCCTGAGGACGAGCTAAGAGAGCTCGGGGACACCTTCGACGCCGTGCTCGGGCGCCTCGAGGGCGCGTTCGACGCGCAGCGGCGGTTCGTCGCCAACGCCTCGCACGAGCTCCGCACGCCGCTCACCCTCGAGCGCGCGATGGTCGAGGTCGCGCTCGCCGACCCCGACGCCGATGCACAGTCGCTGCGGCTGACCTGCCAGCGCGTGCTCGAGGCAGGCGAGCAGCAGGAGCGGCTGATCGAAGGGCTGCTCACCCTGGCCCGCAGCCAGCGGGGCCTCGAGGAGAACGAGCCGCTCGACCTGCGTGAGATCTCCGCGCGCGTCCTCTGCGGGTTCGAGGCGGGGCCGGGCGGCGATGGGCTGTCTGTCGATTCCGAGCTCACCGTGGCGGAGATCTCCGGCGACGAGCGACTGCTCGAGCGGCTGGTGGCCAACCTGGTGGACAACGCGGTCCGCCACAACGTGGCCGGTGGCTGGGTTCGTGTCTGGACGGGCGTTCGCGGTGGCCGGCCTGCGCTGAGCGTGTCCAACAGCGGGCCGAAGATCGCGCCCGGCGGGGTGGACGCCCTGCTCGAGCCGTTCCGGCGTGAGGGCGCTGAGCGTGCCCGGCATCGTGACGGGCACGGGCTCGGACTCTCGATCGTGGCGGCGATCGCCGCCGCCCATGGGGCGACTCTGGACGCTCGGGGGAGGAGCGAAGGGGGGATGGAGGTCATAGTCAGCTTCGGCGCGCGCTCGTAGGCGCAGGGATCCATCCGGGCGGGGTGCGAACATATGTTCGTGATCGTCTGCGTGCTGATTCCCCGCTTCCAGCTCACCGTCGCGGCGGGGGATCGAGCCGAGCTCCTGCAGGTCCCGGCGGCGCTGGCGCCCGAGCCGGGACGCGTTCAGCAGGTGGGCGAGGTATCGCTCGCGGCTGAGGCGTTCGGCGTGCATCCCGGCATGCCGCTGGGCGAGTCGCTCTCGCGCTGCCCCCGGCTGATGCTCGTGCCGCCGGACCCGGCGGGCGTGGCGGATCTCTGGGAGCGGCTGCTCGTGCGCCTCGAGTCGATCGGGGCGGCCGTCGAGCCCGAGCGACCGGGCCTTGCGTGCTTCGATGCGCAGGGGCTGCTGCGGCTCCAGGGCGGCATCGATGGGGTGCTGGCCGCTGCTCGGCGCGCCCTGCGAGTGCCGGTGCGGTTCGGGGTCGCGCCATCGCGGTTCGCCGCGGTGGCGGCGTCAACCCGTGCCCGGGCACGCCGCCCGGTGATCGTGTCCGGCGATCGGGCGCAGGCCCGCGCCTTCCTCGCGCCCTTACCCGTAGCGCTGCTCCGGGCCCGCGCCGCGCTGGCCGAGGCCGGACTGCACGAGACCCTCGAGCGCCTCGGCGTGCAAACGCTCGGCGAGCTCGCGGCACTGCCGCCGGCTGCGCTGGCCGATCGCTTCGGGAATCTGGGGCTGCTGGCGTACGAGCTGGCGAGTGGAGGCGATGGGGCGCTATGCCCACGCCAGCCCACCGAGGTGCTGCGCGAGTCCCTCCAGCTCCCCGATGCGGCTTCTGGCTCCCAGCTCGAACGCGGGCTGGGGCTGCTGATCGACCGTCTGCTCGCGCGCCGCGAGCGCCAGGGCAGGACCCTGCGCGCCGTCGTCCTCTCCGCCGTCCTCGTCGAGCGCGGGACGTGGCGCGAGCGCGCCGTCTTCCGCGAGGCACTAGCCGACCCCCTCCGCATGCGGCTCGCCCTCGCTCCGCGTCTGACGCTGGTGCCGGCGCCGGTGGAAGTGCTGAGGCTGGCGGTGGAGCAGTTCGGGCCGCCGGCGAGTGGACAGCACGGCCTGTTGGACGAGCCCGCCGCTGCGCGCACGGCGCGCCTGCGCGAGGCGATTCGCCAGGCGCGTGCCGCCGCCGGCCCCGACGCGGCGCTGCGCGTACTCGAGATCGATCCCGACTCCCGGGTGCCCGAGCGCCGCGCTGTGCTGGCGCCGTTCGAAGGTTGATCGTGGCTGGGCCTCGCCGTCTCGCCGTCCCCACCCAGGCGTCAGTCAGCGCCGCGGCCGACGGATACCCGCTCGTGGTCGACGGACGCACGGTGGACTCGGTGCGCGAGTCCTGGCTGATCGAAGATCGGTGGTGGACCGATCATCCGCTCCGTCGCAGGTACTGGGAGGTGGTCACGGAGTGCGGGCGCAATGTGGTCGTCTTTCATGACCTTGTGCTTGGGTCGTGGTTCGCGCAGCGGTGAGCTTCGCTGCGACGCGCCCCCCGCGGCGTTGGACGGCAGCTGTGGCCCGGCCACTTCGTTGGCGATGACGACGCCCCCCTTGCTTGTTTGGGCTGGGGAGCTGGTGATACTGGCGGGGTGGGACTGCGTGCCGTCTCTCCCCGGGCTCTGAACTTATGTCGTTTGGTCTCGCTCCGCGGGACTGATCGACAGAAGTTCGCGTGGCGCGCATCCTGCGGCCGCGGCTACCGACCGGCGTCTATGGGAACATACGTTCGTGTCGTATGTCGAGCTGCACTGCCACTCTGCGTTCTCGTTCCTTGATGGGGCGTCCCTGCCTGATGAGCTCGCCGCGGCGGCGCTTGAGCTGGGCTATGGAGCGGTGGGGCTGACTGACCACAATTCGGTTTCGGGGTCGATGGAGTTCTCCGTCGCAGCTCAGGGGCTGGGACTGCGGGCGATCCATGGGGCAGAGGTAGACCTCGATGACGGCCGCCACCTCACGTTGCTCGTTTTGGACGCCGTCGGCTGGAGCAGCCTGTGCCGCATCCTTGTGCGGGCGCACGCGCATACGCGAGGGAGACCGGGACCACCCTCGCAGGCTTGCGTTCCCCTCACCGAGGTGCTCGAGCATTCAGATGGCCTGGTGTGCCTCAGCGGATGTGCGCTGCGGGGCGTGCGTGACGAGCCGACGCTGCTGCGCCTGCGGGAGGCGTTCGGGCGCGAGCGGCTGCGGATCGAACTTCAGCGACCGTTTCTGCGCGATGACCGCGCCCGTAATCGCCGGCTCGCGAGGTTGGCGGAGCGGCTCGGGGTCCCCTGCGTGGCGACGGGCAACGTGCACGCGCACGCGCGTTCGCGCGCGCCGCTGCAGGACGCGTTCGTGGCGCTGCGCGTGCACGCGACGCTCGATTCCTCAGAGCCGAAGCGGCGGGGCAACTTCAGTCATGTCCTCGCATCCCCGTCGGCGATGGCGGCTCGTTTCTCCGACTACCCCGAGGCGGTGGCGGAGTCCGCCCTGCTGGCGGATCGTCTGCGCTTCGATCTCAGCGCCGATCTCGGCTACCGCTACCCCGGATCGGAGGATTCGGCAGCCATGCGGAAGCTCTCCGAGCTGTGCGCGGCCCAGCTCGAGGATCGCTACGCGGATGCCGAAGCGGACATCCGCGATCGTGCCGCCGCGCGTCTGAACGAGGAGCTGCGGCTGATCGACACGCTCGCGCTGCCCGGCTTCTTCCTGCTGCATCACGATCTCCTCGAGCTCGCGCGGGAGGTGGCGCTGGAGGTGAGGGGGGCCGACACCGCCCGT
>DATCEM010000047.1:0-4353 GCA_036510175.1 Solirubrobacteraceae bacterium
GGCCACCGCGCCCGCCGAACCCGAGCTGGCCGCCTGGTCTCGCTGCTCGTCGCGCCGGGCGAGGAGGCGCGTACGCGCCGCCGTAAGGGTGCGCTCGGGGACCGTGCCCACGAAGCGCTGCGCCAGATCGTCGAGACCTTCGATCATCACGTCGGCGTCGCGTGAACCGCTCAGGCTCCGGGCCACGTCGCGAAATCCCGTCGCCTCCTGGCGGCGCTCGTCGGGATCGAGCGTCGCGCGCGCCAGCCGGAGCAGGGAGCGCTGCTTCTTGAGCGCCTTGCGCGCCTCGTGAATGGCCTCGACGGGGTCGGCCTTGACTGCTTCCGTGAGCTCCTGGATCGCCGCGTCGAGCTGCTCGCGCGAGCAGCGGCGCAGGCCGTCTCGTACTGATTCGCCGTCCTCGAGTCGATAGGACATTCATCGCTCCTTGAGCAGGCGGCGGAGGATCTTCCCCGACGCTGACTTGGGGATCGCCTCGACGAGCTCGATCGCGCGAATGCGCTTATGAGGCGCTACCTGGTCGGCGACGAAGCGGATGATGTCGTCCGGGTCCACGGCGTCCTCGGTCGCCATGACGAACGCCTTGGGCAGCTCACCGGCCTCGTCGTCGGGAACGCCGATGACCGCGCAGTCGGCTACCTGGGGATGGGTGATGAGGAGCGCCTCGAGCTCGGCGGGGGCGACCTGAAAGCCCTTGTACTTGATCAGCTCCTTGACCCGGTCGACGATGGTGAACCAGCCGTCCTCGTCGACGGTCGCCACATCGCCGGTGTGAAGCCACCCCTCGCCGTCGATCATCGCCGCCGTGGCCTGCGGATTGTCGAGGTAGCCGCGCATGACCTGTGGCCCGCGAATCCACAGCTCGCCGCGCTCGCCGGGGAGGGCGTCGAGCCCGGTTTCGGGGTCGATCAGGCGGCATTCGGTACCGGGGAGCGGAGGTCCGACGGAACCGTGCTTGCCCATGGCCGATCCGGGCGCGACGAGGTGGGTGACCGGGCTCGTCTCGGTCATGCCGTACCCCTGGGTGACCGAGCAGCCGATCCTCGTCTCCACCTCGCGCGCGGTCTCCGCTCCGAGGGGCGCGGCGCCGCAGCCGATGTGCCGTAGCGCCGAGAGGTCCCGGCCGGCGACCGCCGGGTGCTTGGCGAGCGCGAGGGCGATCGGCGGCACCACGAGCGCGCGCGTCACTCGGTGGTGCTCGAGGAGATCGAGGAAGGCCACGAGCTCGAAGCGCGGCATGGTGAGGAGCGTCGCTCCGGCGAGCAGTCCCTGGTTCATGATCACGCACAGCCCGTAGATGTGGAAGAACGGGAGCACGGCGATGATGACGTCATCGGCGGCGATGGCATGGACGGGCTCGGCCTGGACGAGATTGGCGACCAGGTTGCGGTGGGTGAGCATCACCCCCTTCATCACCCCGGTCGTGCCGCTCGAGTAGGGAACGGCGGCGATGTCCACGGCAGGATCGATCGCCACCGCGGGCGCCGCGCCAGGATCTCCGAGGAGGCCGGCGTAGGACTCCTCGTCGTCGGTCTCGCCGAGAACGAACACCTCCAGCTCGCCCGCCTCCTCGACGGCCGCGCGTGCGACGTCGAGGAAGGGCGGCGCCGTGAGGAGCATCCGCGCCCCCGAGTCGGCGAGCTGGCGGCCCAGCTCGTGCGCGGTGGAGAGCGGGTTCGCGGTGGTGCACCGGCCGCCCGCGGCGAGCGCGCCGTGGAAGGCGACCGCGTACTCGGAACGTTGGGCATGTAGATGGCGAACGTGTCCCCCTTGACGAAGCCGCGCGCGGCGAGTCCCGCGGCGAAGCCGCGCACCGATCGCTCGAGGCCGGCATAGGTCAGCGTGCGACCGGAGGGGCCGTCGATGAGCGCCGGCTGCTCGCCGCGGGCTGCTGCGTCGCTCAGGACGAACGCGCTGAGATCGACCTCCGGGATCTCAGCCGCGAGCCGCTCGCCGGAGTAGATCATGCCCGCGCGAGTCTAGCGCCGGGCAGGCGTTTGGCCGGTGTGTCGGTCAGGCAGGGACCGCCGGGCCAATGACAAGGGGACCGCGCCGCGCTGACAATGGCCGCGCCTTCCATTTGTCGATCGCGCAACGAAGGGACCGAACGCCCCGATGAGCACCATCACCGCCCCGAATGAGCCGTCCCCGGCTGCCAAGACGCCGCGCCTGCGGCGTAACGCGGTCGGCTTCTGGCCACTCCTTGCCCAGTCGGTCGCCCTGATCTCGCCGACGATGACGGCCGTGCTCATCATCGGGCTCGCCTTCGCCGACTCGGGACGGGGGACGTGGGCGGCGTATCTCTTCGGCACGGTCATGCTCCTCTTCGTCGTCCTCGGGCTCAATCAGTTCGCCAAGCGCTCGGCCACTGCCGGCTCGATGTACGCCTACACGGCGAAGGGACTCGGTCCGGCCGCCGGCATCCTCTCCGGATGGACGCTGATGTGGTCCTACCTGTTCATTGCCACCGTCGGGCTCGCGGGCGCCGCGGTCTTCGCCGGTCAGCTCATGGGTTCGCTGGGAATCCACGGGCACGTCACGCCGCTCGTGTGGTTCGCGCTCAGCGGCGCACTGTGCGGGACGATCGCCTGGAAGGACATCCGCATCTCCTCGGTCCTCACCCTCGTCTTCGAGGGGCTCTCTGTGGCCTGCATCCTCATCCTCGCCTTCATCATCCTGTTCAAGCACGGATTCTCGGTCGACACCAGCGCCGTCGACCTCAAGGGCGTGAGCCTCAAGGGCATGGACTTCGCCATCGTCATCTGCATCTTCAGCCTCGTCGGGTTCGAGAGCGCGACGGCGCTCGGCGGGGAGGCCAAGGACGCGACGCGCACCGTGCCACGCGCGGTGATCTGCAGCCTCCTGATCACGGGCGGCTTCATGGTCTTCATGAGCTACGTCGAGGTCTTCGCCACCCAGCACGGGCCGTCGCTCGGATCGCTGGCCACTCCGCTGAACTCGATTGCCGGGGCCTACAACGTCCCCGTGTTCAGGGGCCTGGTGTCGATCGGGGCGATCATCAGCTTCTTCTCGCTCTCCCTCTCGTGCTTGAACGCCGGAGCCCGGATCGTCTTCCCCCTCGCCGGGCACGGCTTCCTGCCCAAGCGACTGCACGTCTCGCACCCCAAGAACATGACTCCGCACATGGCCCTCGCGGCCTACGGGACCGTGATCTTGACGGTGGCCGTCGTCCTCTATGCCCAGGGCTGGAACGTGCTGACGCTGTTCGGCGACGCCGGCACCCTCGCCGCGTTCGGCTTCCTGCTCGCCTACTTCCTCATCGCCATCGCCTCGCCCTTCTACCTCAGGAAGCTGGGTGAGCTGCGCCGGCGCAACGTGGTGATCGCCGTGCTCGGGTTCCTGTGCCTGCTCGTCCCCACGGTGGGGAGCTTCTATCCCGCTCCGCCCTCGCCGATCAACCTCTTCCCGTACATCTTCCTCGGGTACATGATGCTCGGGGGAGGCTGGCTCTTCCTCCTCAACCGCAGGCAGCCGGGGACCCTCGGGGCGATCGAGGCCTCGCTGGAGCGCGCGCTCGAGGACTCCGTGCACGCGGCGGTGCATGGCGAGGAGGTCTCGATCGACCAGCCGCCGGCCTTTGACTTTGCGCCGGCCGGGGCGGGCCTGCGGCCCGGCGTCACCGCGACCCAGCCCGATCAGGGCTAGTGGGGCACCCGTGGCGCGATCAGGCGATGGACCTTCAGGCTCAGGCCGAGGCGCTCACGGTCCTCGGAGAGCATCGGGTCGAGCTCGGTCAGCTCGCGAATCCGCTCGAGGCGGTAGGCGATCGTGTGCCGGTGGGCGAAGATGGCGGCCGCGGTCGCGTTCATGTTGCAGTTCGTGTCGAGGTACGTCTGCAGGGTTCGGACGAGCTCGGTCCGATACTGGTCGTCGTAGCGAACGAGGGGTGCGATCGTCGCCTCGTAGAAGATCCGCAGCTCCTCGGGATGGGACGCGAGCACCCTGAGCAGGAGCTTGTAGGTGCCGCTGGCGATCTCGTCGCCGATCGGCGCATCCGAGTGGTGAAGGACGTCGAGCACGAGCTCCGCCTCCTGCGCGGCGGACCCGAGCTCGGCGGGATCGGAGTAGAAGCTCGAGAGGCCGACAAGACCGTACTGGCGCAGGCGCTCCGCTAAGCGCTTGGCGAGCGCCACGGTGCTCGCCGCGCTGCCCTCGTCGGTGGCGGGCAGCGCCGCGTAGAGGCGCGGGCGAAGGTCACGCCCCACGCTGTCGAGCTGCTCGGCCAGCGCGCCGGGGCACTCCTCGGCGATCGTCGCCGCCACCAGGCGCCGCCGGTCGGTGCTCAGCTCCACGCAGAGGATCACCGCTCCCCGGGAGAGGTCACAGCCGAGC
>DATCEM010000048.1:0-2949 GCA_036510175.1 Solirubrobacteraceae bacterium
GCTCCGGAGGTGACGCCTGATGGCGGCGCGTGAGGACAACTCGCCGGCGCCCCGGATGAGGACGACCCGGGTGCGGGCGACCGCTCGCGTGGAGGTGTCCTCCGATCGCGGCGTGTTCATGATCTCGGTGGCCGCCGAGCTCGCCGAGATGCATCCGCAGACCTTGCGCATGTACGAGGCGAGGGGATTGATCGCGCCCAAGCGCTCGCCCAAGGGGACCCGCCTGTACTCGCAGGCCGACGTCGATCGACTACGACGGATCCAGGAGCTGACCGCCGAGGTCGGCATGAACCTGGCCGGCGTCGAGCGCGTGTTCGAGCTCGAGGATCAGCTTCGGTCGATGGCGCGCAAGGTGCGCGCACTCGAGACGCGGGCGGCGGACCTGGGCGCCGAGGTCGAGCGACTCGAGGCGCTGCGCCGGGAGCTCCGGGCCGAGATCGTCCCCTACGTCCGCGGCGGCGAGCTCGTCGCGCGCAAGGATCTCGACCGCGTCCATATCCGTGTCGAGCGCCACTGACCTTCAGTAGCTCGGGGGTTGGGGGCTGACCGTACCGGTCGCTGCGCTCGCTCGCTTGTGCAACGATGCTCGGCCTAAGCTGGCGGCTGCCTTCCTCGGAGCTCGACGTTGGGCCGATCCGTGGGACGCAAGGAGGTGGAGCACGTGGTGGGGTCGAGATATGTCAATCGGATCGCGGTGCTCGTTTCCCTGCGCGCCCTGCTCGCGGCGGGGACCATCATGTGCGCCCTGGGCTTCGCCGGGGCCGCGTCGGCGTCCGCCGCTTCCGCACCGGCCTTTCTCCACGCCACCCGCGTGGGGGCCGCTCCCGCGGGCCAGTCGCTCAAGCTCATCTTCCCCCTGAAGGTCGACGGCGCCGGGCTCAAGCGCTTCGCCGCCGCGGTCTCGACCCCCGGCTCGCCGCTCTACGGCCAGTACCTCTCGGTCGCCGCTCTGGCGCGGCGCTTCGGCGCGTCGGCGAGCACCAGAGCGCGCGCGATGAGCTATCTCCGCGCCAGCGGAGCCACCGACGTGAGGGTCGACGCCACGGGCCTGCTCGCCGAGGCGACCATGAGCGTCGGCGACGCCGAGCGCGCCTTCGCGGCGCCGCTCGCCCAATTCCGCTCGGCCGACCGCACCCCGTTCGTGGCGCCGGTGACGGCGACCAGCGTGCCGGCGCCCCTGCGCGGCGTCATCGAAGGCGTCGTGGGGCTCGACACCGCGCCCCAGGCCTCGCCCTCGCTGGCCTCGGCCGCCGCGCAGCGAGCATCCCGGGCGACCGCGCGGACGGCCCATCCGGACGACTCGACCCTCCCGCGTACGGGCACCCCCGGCGGCTGTCCCACCGGCATCGCCGCCGGCGGCCAGTACCCCGGCTTCACGCCGAACCAGTACCTCACCGCCTACGACTTCGGGCCCCTCTACGACGCCGGCTACAAGGGTCAGGGCGAGCGCGTGGCGCTGATCGAGATCGACGGCTTCAACCTGTCGGACGTCACCACATTCGCGCAATGCTTCGGGCTGCCCGTGCCTCCGATCAGCGGCTTCGGCGCCGGCCTCTCACAGCCGCTCCCCCCCGGGGAGGAGGCGACGCTCGACCTTGAGATCCTCGACGCGGCGGCGCCGGACCTCAAGGCGATCGACGTCTACGAGAGCAACTCGGGCGCCGAGGAGACGCTCTCGGCCTTCGCGGCCCCGCTCGAGAACAAGGGACGCAAGCCCCAGGTGATCTCCGCCTCGCTCGGCCTGTGCGAGCAGGATGCCTATGGCGCGTCGGGCCTGGCCGGCATCGAGGCGTCCGAGCGGCTGCTCGAGCTCGCGGCGGCTTCCGGGGTGAGCATTCTCGCCTCGGCCGGTGACAACGGCTCCGCCGACTGCGAGAGCGAAAGCAACGTGCCGGTGGACGCCCTGGCGGTCAACTACCCGGCATCGTCGTGGTGGGTCACCGGCGTCGGCGGCACCAACCTCAGCTTGACCACGGGCAACACCATCGCCGCGCAGCCGGTGTGGAACGACCAGTCGCTTCTGGCCGCCGGGGGCGGCGGCGGGTTCAGCGCCCTCTTCCGCCGGCCGGGCTACCAGAGCGCCGTCGTTCGGGCCACCGTGAACAAGCGGGCGGTTCCCGACGTGTCGATGCTCGCCGACCTGCTTCCCGGGTACGTCATCTACTGCACCGCCCAGCCCGACTGCATCAGCCAGGACAGCACCGATCCCTGGCAGACGGTCGGCGGTACGAGCGCCGGCACGCCGTTGCTCGCCGGCGGCGTCGCGATCGTCGACGAGATGCTCAAGGCCAACCATCAAGAGAACCTCGGGCTCCTCAACCCCCTCCTCTACAAGATCGGCGCATCGAGCGCCGCCAGCAGCGTGTTCTACGACGTCACCACCGGAGGCAACGACATCGGTCCCTTCATTCCCGGCGGCAACGGGCAGCCGCTCGGGTGCTGCACGGCCACGCCCGGGTTCGACGAAGCTTCGGGGTGGGGCAGCGTGGCGATCGGCGGCCTCGCCGACCAGGCGCTCGCCCTGGTGCCGAAGACGATCAAGTTCTCCCTCCACCTTCCGGGCCAGCGTCCCCTGGCGCGCCATAAGCTCCTCGCGGACGTCTCCTGCTCGGCCGCGTGCTCGATCGGAGCCTTCGCCGACATCAAGGTCGGTCGCTCGAAGCCGTTCAACGTCGAGTCGAGGCTCTTTCACCGTAAGAAGAAGGGCCGCACGGCGATCCCGATCAGGTTCTCCGGCAAGGAGTTGCGCACCATACGGTCGGCGCTCGACCACCATAAGACGGTGGTGGCCACGGTGTATGGGGCGCTAATCGATCAACTCGGGGATATCGAGCAGAACACGGGTGGCAAGCGGGTCCGGATTACCTAGGCGCTTCGGGTGGGGGGCCCCCGCGGGCGTCGACCCGCGGCAGACGCTGTGGGGCTTTGGGGCGGGGTGTCGGGTCTGTC
>DATCEM010000049.1:0-5921 GCA_036510175.1 Solirubrobacteraceae bacterium
AGATGCGCAAGGTGATGCGCCAGTTCACCCAGGGCAAGATGCCCGACCTCGGGGCGCTGATGCGGGGCGGGCGTTAGGGCCGCAACGCGGCGAGGCGGCGTGCGCAGTGCTGCCGCGACGACGAGGCCCCGATCATTCTCGACATAGGCGAAGCGCGCCGAGCCCCCCGGCTGCAAGCGGACGCTCTCGAGCACCGTGGCGAGGATGTTGTGCTCGACGCGCGAGGCCAGCAGTTGGCCCGCGCGAGCGGAGAACTCCTCCGCCGAGTCGATCACGGTCACGCGCACCCACGAGATCGTGGCACGCGCCTCGCCGCGTTGCGGCCCTAACGCCCGCCCCGCATCAGCGCCCCGAGGTCGGGCATCTTGCCCTGGGTGAACTGGCGCATCACCTTGCGCATCTGCTCGAACTGCTTGATCAGTGCCTTGACCGCCTGGACGTTGGTGCCCGAGCCGCGGGCGATCCGTAGCCGCCGGGATCCCTTGATGAGCTCGGGGTGGCGCCGTTCCTCGGGGGTCATCGAGAGGATGATCGCCTGGATACGGTCGAAGTCACGCTCGTCCACTTTGACGCCGCGGAGCTCCTTGCCGACGCCGGGAATCATCGAGAGCAGCGACTGGAGCGGGCCGAGGCGGCGAATCTGGCGCAGCTGGTCCAGGAAGTCGTCGAGGCCGAACTCCTTCTGGCGGATCTTGCGCTCGAGCTCGGCCGTCTGCTCCTCGTTGTAGGCGGACTCCGCCTTCTCGATCAGGGTCATCACGTCGCCCATCCCGAGGATCCGCTGCGCCATCCGGTCGGGGTGGAAGCGCTCGAACTGATCGAGCTTCTCGCCGGTCGAGGCGAAGAGGATCGGCTTGCCCGTCACCGCCTTGACCGACAGCGCTGCCCCTCCGCGCGCGTCGCCGTCGAGCTTGGTGATGATCACGCCGTCGAACTGGACGACCTCGGCGAACTGCTCGGCGACCGCCACCGCGTCCTGGCCGGTCATCGCGTCGACGACGAGTAGGACATCGTGGGGCTTTACCGCCTTCTTGATCTGGGCGAGCTCCTTCATCAGATCCTCGTCGACGTGCAGGCGCCCGCTGGTGTCGATGATCAGTACGTCCTTGCCTTCGCTGATCGCGCGGTCACGCGCCCACGCCGCGATCTTCACGGGGTCGCGGTCGGTGCCCTGCTCGTAGACGGTGGCGCCGGCCTGCTCTCCGACCTTGATGAGCTGCTCGACGGCGGCGGGCCGATAGACATCGCATGCCGCCACGGCAACCGATGAGCCGTGCTGCTCGCGCAGGTACCGGGCGAGCTTCGCCGTCGCCGTCGTCTTGCCCGAGCCCTGGAGCCCGGCCATGATCACCACGGTGGGTGGGCGGGGCGAGAAGGAGAGCTCGTGCGCCGCGCCGCCCATGAGCTCGGTGAGCTCGTCGTTGACGATCTTGACCACCTGTTGGCCCGGGTTCAGCTGCCCGATCACGTCGGCACCGAGCGCGCGCTCCCGGACCGCGTCGGTGAAGCTCTTGACGACCTTGAAGTTGACGTCGGCCTCGAGCAGCGCGAGGCGGATCTCGCGCATGGCGGAGCGAACGTCGTCCTCGGTCAGAGTGCCGCGGCCGCGGACGTCGGTGAGTGTCGCCTGGAGCTTGTCGGCGAGCGAGTCGAACACTTAGCCGCCGTCGCCGCCCGCCGGCGTGTCCCCGGACGGGCCGCCCCCTTGGCCGAGTTCGCCGCGCGGGCCGGGGGCGTCGTCGCCCGCCGGCTTCTCGCCCGCGTCCAGCGCGCCGCGCACGTTCTTAGCGGCGGCGGCTCGGTCGGCGCCATCCGCGGCCGCGCGTCCGGCGAGCGCCTTGCCGATGCCGCTGAATGCGTCGGTGAACTCCGACGGGATGACGAACACCTTGTTGGCGCTTCCCTGAGCGAGCTGCGGGAGCATCTGCAGGTACTGATAGCTCAGGAGCTCCTGGTCGGGCCGGCCGTCGTGGATCGCGGTGAACACGGTGTCGATCGCCTTGGCGTCACCCTCGGCCCGGAGAATCGCCGCCTGCTTGGCACCCTCGGCGGTGAGCACCGCGGCCTGCTTCTGTCCCTCCGCCGTGAGAATCTGCGACGCCTTGACGCCCTCGGCGGTGAGGATCGCGGCGCGCTTGTCGCGGTCAGCGCGCATCTGCTTCTCCATCGCCTCCTGGATCGAGCTCGGCGGGTCGATCGACTTGATCTCCACGCGGTTGATGCGGATCCCCCACTTGCCCGTGGCATCGTCGAGGACGCCTCGGAGGGTGGCATTGACGTGGTCTCGGCTGGTGAGCGCGGTCTCGAGCGTCATCCCGCCGACCACGTTCCTTAGCGTCGTCACCGTGATCTGCTCGATGCCCTGAAGGGGATTGGCGATCTCGTAGGTCGCCGACCGCGGGTCGGTGACCGTGAAGTAGAGGACGGTGTCGATCTGCACCACCAGGTTGTCCTCGGTGATCACCGGCTGCGGCGGGAAGGACACGACCTGCTCGCGCAGATCGATCAGCGGCTTGAGCCGATCGATGAAGGGCATGAGGATCGCCAGCCCGGGATTCAGCGTCCGGCTATAGCGGCCGAGTCGCTCGACGATGCCCGCCCGTGCCTGGGGGACGATGCGCACCGCGCGCGAAGCGACGATGAGCAGGACCACCACCACGACGACGGCGACGATTGCTGGGACCATGCCCCACCTCCTATTCGGTGACGAGCGCCGTGGCGCCCTTGATGTCGACGACGTCCACCCGGGTTCCACGCTCGATGACGTCGTCGTCATTGTAGGAGCGGGCCGTCCACACCTCACCGTCGATCTTGATCGATCCCATGCCCTCTACGTTGGCGATCCGCTCGAGCACGATCGCCTGCTTACCGACCAGGGCCGCGGTGCCGGTACGAAGCCGGGGCGGGACCTGCATGTGGCTCGCGGCGATCGGGCGCAGCAACGTGAGCGCCATCAGCGCAACGGCGATAAAGCACACCAACGAAATGATCGCCCCGGTGCCGGCGAGAGCGGCAATCGCCGCCACTGTTGCCCCAAGCGCAAACGGCGCGAGGTAGAACCCGGTCGAGAAGTGCATCTCGCCGACGGCGAAACCGCCCGCGGCGATCAACCACACGATCCACATTGTCGTTCGAGCTTAGCGCGGCAGCGCTACGCGCTCGCGGCGCTAAGTCAGCAGCGCCCTGGCGAATTCCTCGGCGTCGAAGGGGCGCAGGTCCTCGAGCTGCTCTCCCACTCCGATGAGCTTGACCGGGAGACCGAGATCGTGGGCTATGGCCAGCGCGATCCCTCCCTTGGCGGTGCCGTCGAGCTTGGTCAGGATGATCCCCGTGACCTCGACCGACTCGGAGAAGATCTGCGCTTGGCGGAGCCCGTTCTGTCCGGTGGTGGCGTCGACGGTGAGCAGCGTCTCGTGGGGAGCGGCAGGGATCTGCTTGGCGATCACGCGACGGATCTTCGCGAGCTCGCCCATCAGGTCGTCCTGGGTGTGGAGCCGGCCGGCAGTATCGATGATCACGAGGTCGGCGCCGTCGCGCCGGGCCGTGGCGATGGCGTCATAGGCCACCGAGCCGGGGTCGGCCCCCGGCGGGCCCTTGACGAACGCCACGCCCGCCCGCGAGGCCCACACCTCGAGCTGCTCGACCGCCGCGGCGCGGAACGTGTCAGCGGCGGCGAGCACGACCTGGCGCCCGAGCTCTTGTCGCAGATGCCACGCCAGCTTGCCCGCCGTCGTGGTCTTGCCCGTCCCATTTACCCCGACCATGAGGATCACCGTCGGGCTCGGCCTGATGTCGATCCTGTCCTCACCGGTCTTGGCGATCTCGGCGAGGAGCTCGGTCAGGCGCTCGGTCAGGGCCTCACCCCCGGATACCGAGCCCCCGGTCGCTTCGCGTTCGAGCTGCTCGACCACCTGAGCCGTCGTGCTCGCGCCGACATCGGCGTAGATCAGCGCCTCCTCGAGCCGTTCCCACGTCTCCTCGCTGAGATCCTCGAACAGCGTCGCCTGAATCTCGCTCGAGAGCGCCTGCCGCGTCTTACGCAGGTTCTCCCGCAGGCGGCGGAACACGCCGCTGCGGCGCTCGCCGGCCTCCGATGAGTCACCGCCGCCGTCACCGGGCGCGGTCCCCTCGTCGAGGATGAAGAGGTCGTCCCAGTCTCGAGCCATAAGCGGGCGGCGACCATATCGGGAAATCCCCCAGAAGGAGATTCCCCAGGGGGAAGTTCCCTTGGGGCATTCGCCAGGGGCGAAGGGGAACTTCCCAGGGGGAAGTTCCCTTGGGGCATTCGCCAGGGGCCAGCGTAATTTCCCCCCGGGAAATTACGCCAATTAGGCCGCGTCGGCCGCGTCTTCGGACCGCGGCAGCCGTCTCGAGATGACCTTGGAGATGCCGTCTGAGCCCATCGAGACCCCGTAGAGGCTGTCGGCGGCCTCCATCGTGCGCTTCTGGTGGGTCACGACGATGAACTGCGCGCGGGTCGAGTAGCGACTGAGGAGCGCCAGAAAACGGTCGATATTCAAATCATCGAGCGCCGCCTCGACCTCGTCGAGGATGTAGAAGGGACAGGGGCGGGCGAGGAAGACGGCGAAGATGAAGGCGAGTGCGGTCATCGACTTCTCGCCTCCGGAGAGCAGGGTGAGACGCTTCATGTCCTTACCGGCGGGCGTCACCTCGATCTCGACGCCGTCGAGATCCTCGCGGGGCTCCTCGTCGAGGACCCCATCCTCAGCAGAGGCGTCCCCGTCGTCCTGCAGCGAGGGCAGCGGCTGTCCGCCGAGCACCGGCCGCGGGCCCTCGCGCTCGGCGACCAGGCGCAGCCGGCCGCGGCCCCCGGGGAAGAGCTGCGCCGCGAGCTCCTCGAAGTTCTTGGCCGCGGCTTGGAAGGTCTCCTCGAACGTCTCGCGGATCTGGCGATCGGTCTCGGCGATCAGCTTCTCGAGCTCGCGCAGTGCCGTCTCGAGATCCTCGCGCTGATGCTCGAGCTCCTCGACGTGCTCGATCGCCTCGGCGTACTCCTCCTGGGCGAGCGGGTTCACCGGCCCGAGCTGCTCGCGGCGGCGGGCAAGACGCTCGACGCGCTCGGCCAGCACCTCGCGCTCGCGGTCGGGCAGCGGCTCGCTCGCCGGCTCGGGCTCGAGCTCGAGGACCGAGGCGACGGCGTGCAGCGTCGTCTCGGCCTCGGCCGCGCGATCGCGGGCCTGCTGGGCGCGTACCGCCGCGACGGTGACCGCCTCGTTGGCGGCGTGCAACCGACCCTGGAGCTCGGCCTCCGCCTGCGCGCAGGCACGGAGCTCAGCCGTGACGTGCTCGCCGGCCTGGCGATCATCGGCCAGGGCCGCTTCGAACTCGGCGACCCGCTCGGCCATCGCCACCGCGGCCTGCTCGAGCACCGCGAGGAGACGGGCGCCGAGAGGACCGATTGCCTCGTCTCGCGAGACCGCGGCATCGAGGCGCTCGATCCTCACGCGACGCTCGGCCCGCTCGCGCTCGGCGCGCTCGGCCAAACGGCGCTCGGAGGCGAGCTCGGCGAGGACCTGCGACCGGCGGTCCGCGCCGGGCCCCTCGTCGCCCGCCGCCCGGCGACGCTCGATCAGGCGCGCGATCCGCCGCTCCTCCTCGGCCGCCTCGTCCCGGGCACCGGCGGCGGCCCGATGGGCGCTCAATGTCTGTTCGGACTCGGTCTCCGCTTGAGCCAGGGCCGCGGCGGCGCGTTCGAGCGCCGCGGCGGCCGCGACCTCGGCCTGCGCCGCGGCCTCGCTCCCGCGCACGAGCTCGGCCCGCCGGTTGCGCTCGCTGAGCACTCGATCCTCGCCGACTGATGGCGCCTGACGGAGCTCGTGCGTGGATCCCGACCAGACCCGGCCGGCGCGTGTCACGGCAACCCCTCCGAAGCTGTCGGGCACCGCGTCGAGCTCGGCGAC
>DATCEM010000050.1:0-2111 GCA_036510175.1 Solirubrobacteraceae bacterium
CCCTCATAAGCCGATAAAGAGGCCAAATGATCGGTGATTCGCAGTCGGCCCTCGTCGGGGGGCTTCAGTCCGACGGCCGTGGAGCGTTCGCCGTGCCGCTGATGTCGCGCGCGCTGGGCGGGCTGTTTCTCGCCGGCGGCACGCTCGCGCTGCTGACCGTCCTCCTTCCCCATTCGGGGCAGGCCAACAAGGTCGGGCTGTTGGCCATCGTCGCCAACGCCTATCTGGTGTCGACCGGGCTGGTCGGGCTGGCGAGAAGGGTGCCGCCGTGGCTGCTGCCCGTCGCCTTGGGCTGGGGTAGCGCCCTGATCACCGGGGTGGCGTACTTCTCCGGCGGGAGGCCGAGCCCGCTGATCTTCTTCTACCTATGGGTCTTCCTCTACTCCTCCTACTTCTTCACGCGCGCCCAGGCGGCCGCGCAGATCGTCATCGTCGGCGTCGCCTACGCTGCGGTGCTGGCCGTCCATCCGCCGCCGGGAGCGGTGGCGTGGTGGGTCGTCGGGATGGGCGCGCTGCTCGTCACGGCGGTGCTCATCTGGACGATGCGCGCGCGAGCCGAATCGCTGATCGCGAAGCTGTATGACGCGGCGAGAACCGATCCGCTGACCGGGCTCCTGAACCGACGGGGCTTTCGCGAGCTGCTCGACCTCGAGCTCGAGCGCGCGCGCCGCAGCGATCTGGCGATGACCGTGGTGGCGGGAGACGTCGATCACTTCAAGGAGGTCAATGATCGCGCGGGGCATCAGGTCGGCGACGCCGCCCTGCAGCGCATCGCGCGCGTGCTCGAGTCGGCCAAACGCCGGATCGACGTGGTCTCCCGCGTCGGGGGGGAAGAGTTCGCCCTGATCCTCCCCGACACCGATCCGGGTGGCGCGCTGCTGCTCGCCGAACGGCTGCGGTGTGCGGTGCTCGATGAGTTCGCCCAAGACGGGGTGCCAACCACCATCAGCTTCGGGATCGCCAGCTTCCGCGCCCACGGCGAGACGGCGGCGTCGCTCTTGCGTGCGGCCGACGACGCCCTCTACGCGGCGAAGGAGAGCGGCCGCAACCGCAGCGTCATCTTCAACGGCGACTTCGCCGACATCGCCCACCAGGGCGCCCGCGAACGGGACATCGAGGGGGAACGCTACGCCGCGGTCATGCTCGACCTGGCGGGGACCGTGGACCTGCGCTTCAGTGGTAGCGCCAGGCACTCGGAAACCGTCGGGCGCTACGCGGAGATGATGGCTCGCGAGCTTGGCCTCTCCGAGCAGCGCATCAATCGCATCCGGCTCGGCGGCCTGCTCCACGACATCGGCAAGGTCGGCGTCCCCGACTCGATCCTCAATAAGCGCGGCCGCCTCGACGCCGAGGAGTACGACACGATCAAGGCGCATCCGGCGCTCGGCGCCCAGATCCTCGAGCATCCATGCTTCGCCGACATCCGGCCGTGGGTCGCCGCTCACCACGAGCGACCGGACGGCCGCGGCTACCCGCGCGGTCTCTCGGGCCCCCAGCTGGCGATCGAAGCGCGCATCCTCGCGGTGGCCGACGCCTACGAGGCGATGACCAGCGACCGGGCCTATCGGCCGGCGATCGGCCACGGGGCCGCCCGCTCCGAGCTCAGGCGCTGCGCGGGCAGCCAGTTCGACCCCGACGTCGTCGACGCGCTGCTCGCTGTGCTCGACCGGGACTCGGATCGCGCGAGCGCCCTCGGTTCGGCGTGGACGGCGAACCTCTCGGGGCCCCTTCGCGTGGCGTGAGCAGAGGGTCGGGACGCCACCGAGCGACGAGCACGCGCCGCTGATCAGGTAGAAACCCCGACCGTGCGCATAGTGATCGGAACGCTGGCGCTTGACGCTCCCGGGGGTACCGAGACCTACTGCCTGACCGTGGCGGGCGAGCTCGAGCGTCTCGGACACGAGGTGACCCTGTTCGCCGACGAGCCCGGGCGCCTGGCCGAGCAGGCCGCCGCCGGGGGATTCCACGTCGCCTGGAGCGAGGGTGACCTGCCCGCCGATTGCGATGCCGTGCTCGCCAACGATGCGATCACGGCGGGGCTGCTGGCCGAGCACTATGCCGAGCGGCGGCGTGTCTACTGCTTCCACAGCCCGGTCTATGACGTCCAGCTT
>DATCEM010000051.1:0-6451 GCA_036510175.1 Solirubrobacteraceae bacterium
TCCTTCGCGGAAGTCTCGGGCCGGGAGATCAAGAAGGTCCCCGCTCTGCGCGGGCGCACCGTGGTCAACCTCTTCTACGAGGCGTCGACGCGGACGTCCTCATCCTTCGAGCTCGCCGCCAAGCGCCTATCAGCCGACGTCGTCAGCGTCCGCTCGACGGGATCGAGCGTCGACAAGGGGGAGTCGCTCAAGGACACCATCCACACCCTGTCCGCCTACGACCCGGCCGCGATCGTCATCCGCTCGCCCCACGTCGGTGCCGCCGGCCTCGTCGCCGGCTGGTGCGAGGCCTCGGTGATCAACGCCGGCGACGGCAAGCACGAGCACCCGACCCAGGCCCTGCTCGACGTCTACACCCTGCGCCGAGCGCTCGGCAGCCTCGACGGCGTGAGCATCTGGATCGTCGGTGACGTGCTCCACTCACGCGTTGCGCGTTCGAACATCCTCGCGTTCAAGCGCATGGGCGCCGAGGTCACGGTGACGGGGCCGCCGACGCTGATTCCCCGCGGCATCGAGGCGCTCGGATGTGCCGTCCAGCCGACTATCGAGCGCCTGGGCGAGGCGGACGTGGTGTACGTGCTGCGGATGCAGCACGAGCGTATGCACGAGTCATTCATCCCCTCGCTGCGCGAGTACGCGGCGCGTTACCAGATCTCGACGGCACGCCTCGCTCCCCGCCAGCTGCTCATGCACCCGGGTCCGGTCAACCGCGGCATCGAGCTCTCCGCCGACGCGATCGATTCCCCCCAGGCGCTGATCGGAGAGCAGGTCAAGGCCGGGGTCGCCGTGCGCATGGCGGTGCTCTACGAGCTGCTGGTGGGAACCCCAGCGCTGGCGGCGGTGGCAGCCGGATGACTCGTGCGGCCTCCAAGTTGGCGAGCCTGGATGGCGAGCGGCGGCGACGCACGAGCGAGCACCTGTACCGTCGCCCGCTCGACTGCGCCGAAGTCCTGATCCGCGGCGTCCACGTGCTCGATCCCCGCGCCGAGCTCGACGAGGAGCGCGACATCCTCATCCGCGGCGGCGTCGTCGCCGAGCTCGGCCCGCCCGAGTCGCTCTCGGCGCCGGCCGAGGTCGAGGTGATCGACGGCTCGGGAAAGCACGCGTTCCCCGGGCTCGTCGATCCTCACGTCCACCTGCGCACCCCAGGACAGGAATATAAGGAGGACCTCGCGACGGGCACCGCGGCCGCCGCCGCCGGCGGATTCTGCGCTTTGATCGCGATGCCGAACACGTCACCGGTTGTCGACGAAGCCGCCGTTCTCACCTCGCTGTGTGACAGCGCCACGCGAGAGGCGCTGGTACCCGTGGGATTCCTCGCCTCGATCACGCGCGGGCTCGCCGGGACCGAGCTCACCGAGATGGCCGAGCTTCGCGACGCCGGTGCGCTCGGGTTCACCGACGACGGGCGCCCGGTCGCCTCGGCGGGCATGCTGCGCAAGGCGCTCCAGTATCAGCGCCTATGCGGAGGCGTGATCGCCCTTCACGAGGAGGACCCGGCGCTCTCGGCCAACGGCGTCATGCACGAAGGCGCGGTGTCCGCGCGGCTGGGACTGGCGGGAATCCCGTCGATCTCCGAGTCGACGATGATCGCCCGCGACTCGGCGATCGCCTACTACGAGGACGCCCGCATGCACTTCCAGCACCTGAGCTGCGTGGAGTCGGTGGCGGCGCTCACCGCCGCCAAGGAGACCGGGGCGCGCGTGAGCGCCGAGGCCTGCCCGCATCACCTGACGCTCACCGACGAGGTGGTGCGCACGCTCGACAGCCGCTTCAAGATGAATCCCCCATTGCGCGGCGAGGCGGACCGCCGCGCCCTCGTGCAAGCGCTCAGGAGCGGCGTCATCGACTGCGTCGCGACCGATCACGCGCCTCACGCCCGTCACGAGAAGGAGGTCCCCTTCGAGCAGGCGCCGATGGGGACCACCGGGCTGGAGACGGCGTTCGCCGCCCTCTACACCGAGCTCGTGCTCACCGGCGAGCTCGAGCTCAGCGTGCTCATCGAACGGATGACGGCGGGCATGGCGCTGTACGACCTGCCGACGCCGCGGATCGCTCCCGGGGAACGCGCGAACATCTGCATCGTCGATCTCGGCGCCCGCTGGGAGGTCGGAGCGAACGGGTACGCCAGCCGCTCCGAGAACTGCTGCTTCCACGGCCGCACGGTGCAGGGTCGCGTGGTCCTGACCCTGGCCGACGGCGGAGTCGCCTTCCGCGCTCGGATGCTCGCCGAGGCGGGGGCGATCGCCTAGTGCCGATACACGGCGCGCGAGCGTACCCCGACGCCACGGCGTATGTGCTGCTCGAGGACGGGATGCGACTGGACGGGCTGGCCTGCGGAGCCGACGGGTACGCGGTGGGTGAGATCGTCTTCACCACCTCGATGTCGGGTTATCAGGAGGCACTCACCGATCCGAGCTACGCCGGACAGCTGCTGACCTTCACCTGTCCCCACATCGGGAACTACGGGGTCTCGAGCGAGGCGATGGAGTCAGACCGCGTCCACGCCCGCGCGGCGATCATCCGCGAGGCGGTCAATCGCGAGGACGCGCCGGGGGCCGAGGGTGGGTTCCTCGACTGGCTGAGCGACTGCGGCATCCCGGCGATCACCGACCTCGATACGCGCTCACTGGTGCGCCACATCCGCGACGCGGGAGCGATGCGGGGCGGTGTGTTCCCGGCCACGCTCTCAGAGGCCGACGCGCGCGCTCTGATCGAGGCCGAACCCTCGATGGCCGGTCGTGACCTGGCGAGGGATCTCACCCCGACGGAGATGACCGTCCTGCCACCGACCGGGGGTTGGCCGCCAGGCCAACCTCCAAGCAACGGCGTAGCCATCGCCATGATCGACACCGGGGTCAAGCTCTCGATCCTCCGCCACCTGCGCGCCCGGGGCGCCACCGTCGAGCTCCATCCCTGCACGAGCAGCGCCGCGGAGATCCTCGCCGGCGATCCCGACGCGGTCTTCCTCGCCAACGGCCCAGGGGATCCCGCCGCGCTGCACTACGTCGTGCAGACGGTGCGCGGGCTCGTCGGCCGGGTCCCCGTGTACGGGATCTGCCTCGGGCATCAGCTGCTGTGCCAGGCGGTCGGCCTCCAGACCTACAAGCTCCAGTTCGGACATCACGGCGCCAATCACCCGGTCAAGGACCTGACCACCGGCCGGGTCGAGATCACGAGCCAGAACCACGGCTTCGCCGTCCTCGGCCCGGACGGCGAGCGGACGATCGCCGGCGACGAGCCGGTGCGCTGGGAGACCGACTTCGGCACCGCCGAGCTCACCCACATCAATCTCTACGACCGCACCGTCGAGGGCCTCGCGCTGCGCGACGTCGCCGGCGCGACGGTGCAGTACCACCCCGAGGCCGGTCCCGGTCCCCACGACGCGCTGCATCTCTTCGACCGCTTCGTCGGGGAGATTGCGGCATTGGCTCACGCCAATCCCGTTGGAGAATCGCCCAGAGGGCGATTCTCCGGGGGAGGAGCGCACTGACCATGCCTCGGCGCGATGACATCCACAAGATCCTCCTGATCGGCTCGGGGCCGATCGTCATCGGCCAGGCGGCGGAGTTCGACTACTCGGGCACCCAGGCGTGCAAGGTGCTGCGCGAGGAGGGGTACGACGTGGTGCTCGTGAACTCGAACCCGGCGACGATCATGACCGACCCCGAGATCGCGACGACGACCTACATCGAGCCCCTGCTCCCCGGCCCGCTGGCGCAGGTCATCGAGCGCGAGCGCCCCGATGCCCTGCTGCCCACCATGGGCGGCCAGACCGCTCTTAACCTCGCCAAGGCCCTGCACGAGAACGGCACCCTCGAGCGCTACGGCGTGGAGGTCATCGGCGCCGATTACGAGGCGATCGACCGCGCCGAGGATCGTGAGCGCTTCCGCGACACGATGAAGGCGGCCGGGCTCAGGGTCCCGGTGAGCGTGATCGCCCACAGCGTGGCCGACGCCCGGGCGGCGGTCAGCACGCTGGGGATCCCCTTCATCGTCCGGCCCGCCTTCACCCTCGGGGGGAGGGGAGGCGGAGTGGTGCGCGATGAGTCGGAGCTCGAGGCGATCGTCGCCGGCGGCCTGTCGGCGTCGCCGATCGGCCAGGTCCTGCTCGAGGAGTCCGTGCTCGGATGGGGAGAGTTCGAGCTCGAGGTCATGCGCGACCACGCGGACAACGTGGTCATCGTGTGCTCGATCGAGAACCTCGACCCGATGGGCGTCCACACCGGCGACAGCGTCTGCGTTGCCCCCCAGCAGACCTTGACCGACCGTCAGTATCAGGCGCTGCGCGACCAGGCGATCACCGTGATCCGCGCGGTCGGGGTGGAGACCGGCGGCTCGAACGTCCAGTTCGCCGTCAACCGGGAGACCGATGAGATCGTCGTCATCGAGATGAACCCTCGGGTTTCACGATCGAGCGCGCTCGCGAGCAAGGCGACCGGATTCCCGATCGCCAAGATCGCCGCTCGGCTCGCGGTCGGGTACACGCTCCAGGAGATCCCCAACGACATCACGCGGGCGACGCCCGCGAGCTTCGAGCCGACGATCGACTACTGCGTGGTCAAGTGGCCGCGCTTCGCCTTCGAGAAGTTCCCGGGCGCGGAGGAGGGGCTGACCACGCACATGAAGTCCGTCGGCGAGGCGATGGCCATCGGTCGTACGTTCAAGCAGGCGTTCGCCAAGGCGCTGCGCTCGCGCGAGCTCGACCTGACGCCGCGGCCGCCGGCCGATGATTCAGAGCTCCTCGTCGCCGTCGAGCGCGCCGGGCCCGAGCGCTTCGACCAGCTCATGGAAGCGCTCAGGCGCGGGAGGAGCATCGAGGAGCTCGAGCGCCTGACGAGCATCGACCCGTGGTTCCTGCGCGAGCTCGGTGAGCTCGCGGCCGATCCCCAGGCTCCGTTCGCCGGCGAGCGCAGGTTCCGGTCGGTCGACACGTGCGCGGCTGAGTTTGCGGCGCGGACCCCCTACTACTACGCGGGCTGGGAGCGCGCCGGGTCGAGCAGCGGCCACGAGGTCGAGCGCGGCGATCGCCCGAGCGTGGTCATCCTCGGTTCGGGTCCGAACCGGATCGGCCAGGGGATCGAGTTCGACTACTGCTGCGTTCACGGCGCCCAGACCGTGCGCGAGGCCGGGCGCGACGCGGTGATGGTCATCTGCAACCCCGAGACCGTCTCGACCGATTACGACACCTCGGACCGCCTGTACTTCGAGCCGCTGACCCTCGAGGACGTGGTCGCCGTGTGCGAGGTGGAGAACGGCGAACAAGGGGGCCTCCTCGAAGGGGTGATCGTCCAGTTCGGCGGGCAGACGCCGCTCAAGCTCGCCGCCGGCCTCGCCGCCGCCGGGATCCCCGTCCTCGGCACGAGCGTCGACGCCATCGACCTCGCCGAGGATCGCTCTCGCTTCGGGGCGCTGCTCGACCGGCTCGGCTACCGCGGCCCGCCCTACGCCACCGCGCACTCGCCCGCCGAGGCGCTCGAGCGCGCCCCCGGCGTCGGCTTCCCCCTGCTCGTGCGGCCGAGCTACGTGCTCGGTGGGCGCGCGATGGAGATCGTCTACGACCTCGACGGCCTCGCCGACTACCTCGAACGCGCCGGGCACATGGATGCCCCGTCGCCGGGAATTCGCGCTAGCGAATTCTCCAAGGCCCCGAAGGGGCCCATCTATCTCGATCACTTCCTCGAGGACTCGATCGAGCTCGACGTCGACGCTCTGTGCGACGGGGAGGACGTGTGGATCGCGGGGATCATGCAGCACGTCGAGGAGGCCGGCATCCACTCCGGTGACTCGGCCTGCGTGCTCCCTCCGCACGCCCTCGGGCCCGACATGCTCCGCCTGGTCGCCGAGCAGACGACGGGGATCGCCCGCGGCCTCGGCGTCGTCGGGCTGCTCAACGTGCAGTACGCGATCCACCGCGAGGAGCTCTACGTGATCGAGGCGAATCCGCGCGCCTCGCGGACCGTGCCCTTCGTCTCCAAGGCGATCGGAATCCCCATCGCCAAGCTCGCATGCCGGATCATGCTCGGCGAGCGCCTCGCCGATTTCGAGCTGCCCGCGGACACGACCAACGGCCACGTCTGCGTCAAGGAAGCGGTGCTCCCCTTCGACCGCTTCGCCGGCGCGGACTCGCTGCTCGGCCCCGAGATGCGCTCGACCGGCGAGGTTATGGGGATTGCCCGCGACTTCCCCACCGCCTTCGCCAAGGCCCAGGCTGCCGCCGGCTCGAAGCTCCCGAGCGACGGCACCGTGTTCATCACCGTCGCCGACCGCGACAAGCCCGCGGCCACGGGCGTGGCGATGATGCTCCACGACCTCGGCTTCGAGATCATCGCCACCCGGGGTACGGCCCAGGCGATTCGCCGCAGCGGGATTCCGGTGGAGACGATCAACAAGCTCGGCGAGGGCTCCCCCCACGTGGTCGACTGGATCGAGCGCGGCGACGTCGACCTGG
>DATCEM010000052.1:0-4390 GCA_036510175.1 Solirubrobacteraceae bacterium
GCGGGTCGAGCACGATGCGCTTCGCCTGCCGGCGGGCCCAGTCGGTGACATAGAGCCGATCACCCTCGAGCATCCCCCGCCGGTAGGCGTCGAGATCATCGATGGTCGCCGGCAGGTCGCGGTCGCTGAGCCCGAAGAGCCGTCCGACGACCTTGTAGTCCTCCCAATAGGCCGCCTCCTCCTCGCGTGACACCGCCCCCACGTACTTGCGGTACACGACGAGCGCTGAGTCGACGAGGGTGAAGAGCACCCAGAGCAGGAGCTCGGGATCGTCGGCGCGGTACGGGGTTCCGGCGGGATACGGACCTACCGCCTCAGGGAGCTCACCGCGTACGCGCCGGTGCATGGCGCGCACGCGCCGGCTCACCGCGTCGGCTTCGGCTCGGGAGCCGAAGCCGATCGTGCCCAGGGTCCGGGCGGTCCGGGCCAGGCGCTCGTAGGGCTCGTCGATCGAGTTGGTGTGGGCGAGCAGCCCCGACACCGCGAGCGGGTGGGCGGCCTGCATGAGCAGTGCGCGCGGGCCCGACAGCGCGAGCGCGCGCTCACGGTGGATGCGCCGGAGCATCGAGCGGTCATCGAAGTATCCGTCCATGGCTCGCTACTCGGCGAGCTCGACGACATCGGGCTCGGCGCTCGCCTGAGCCTCACGGCGCGCCACTTCCTCGCGCACGAGCGGCGCCACTTCGGTCCCGAAGAGCTCCATCGAGCGGAGCACGTCGCGGTGGGCCACCGCCCCCACGCTCATCTGGGCGATATAGCGCTGATGGCCGAAGAGCTCGTGCTCGTAGAGGAGCTTCTCGGCCACCTGCTCGGATGAGCCGACGGCGAGCGCGCCGTGCGGGGAGCGCAGCGCCTCGTAGGCCTCGCGGCCCGACGGCGGCCAGCCACGCTCGCGCCCGATCCGGTTCATCATCGCCAGGTAGGGCGCGGCGAAGGCGGCGTCGGCCTGCCCCGGGGTCTCGGCGAGAAACGCGTGGGTGTTGATCGCCACCTGGAGATCGGCGGGGTCATGTCCTGAGCGCTGCGCCGCCTCGCGGTAGAGCTCGACGAGGCCCACGAAGCGCTGCGGCTGACCGCCGATGATGGCGATGGTCAGCGGGAGCCCGAGGGTCGCCGCGCGCACGACCGACTGCGGCGTGCCGCCCACGGCGACCCATATGGGCAGCGGGTTCTGTACCGGCCGGGGCCACACGCCGGCGTCGTTCAGCGGCGCCCGGTGGCGGCCCGACCACGTGACCCGCACGTGGTCGCGGATCTGCAGCAGCAGCTCGAGCTTCTCGGCGTAGAGCTCGTCGTAGTCGTCGAGGTCGTATCCGAAGAGCGGGAAGGACTCGATGAACGACCCACGCCCGGCCATGATCTCCGCCCGTCCGCCGGATATGAGGTCGACCTCGGCGAACTGCTCGAACACGCGCACGGGATCCTCGGAGCTGAGGACGGTGACGGCACTGGCGAGGCGAATGCGCTGCGTCCGCGCCGCGGCCGCGCCGAGGACGACGGCGGGCGAGGAGACGAGGAAGTCGGGGCGGTGGTGCTCGCCGATGGCGAACACGTCGAGACCGAGCTGGTCGGCGAGCTCGACCTCCTCCAGGAGATCGCGCATGCGCTGCTCGGGCGAGGTCGCTCCGGCGAGGTCGGCGAAGGTGGCGAGTCCGAGTTCCATGCTCACATCATAGCAAACAGTTGAGTGCGCAATAATTAGGCGCTGTGGTATCGAACAAGCGGACGGGCGGGCTACGTGAGCCCGCCCGCGCCTGCCCGGTCATAGATCACCACTGACTACTTACGTCCCAGGGTTTGTGTCTGCCTGGGTGGCGTGACACTCCCGGCCACCGGGACTGGCCGCCGGCCGCGTGAGCCGGCGCGTGGCCCGGCTTGGGCACAGGGCCCCGACCGAGTGGGCGATCCGCCGGACGCTTGATCTTACGCCCAGGCGCCGAGCGGCGGAGCCGGCGGTGAGGCCCTTTCAGCTAGATTCGCCCCGTGGAGCGCCACGACGAGACGACAGCGGCGGCCGTAGCGCACGCGAGGAGTCGCCGGGGCGCGTGGATGGCGCTCGAGTTCCCGGGAATCCTCGAGTTCGACGATCCCGCGCTCGAAGGGAAACGCCTGTTCTCCGAGCTCCTGGGGACCTTCATGCTCGTGCTCGTGGGAGCCGGTGGCGGCGTGGTGGCGGCGGTGAGCCACGGGATGATCAGTCGAGCGGCGGCCGTGACGGCGCCCGGCCTCATGGTGATGGCGATCATCCTTTTCATGGGGGCGATCTCGGGCGCCCACCTCAATCCGGCGGTGACCATCGCCTTCACCCTACGGGGCGACTTCCCGTGGCGCCGGGTCCCCGGCTACGTCGTGGTGCAGCTCCTCGGGGCGACGCTGGCGTGCCTGTTCCTGCGGGCGGTGTTCGGCAAGGTGGGCATGCTCGGGGCGACCGAGCCCGGCCTGCACATCCACGACTGGCAGGCGATGCTCATCGAGCTCGCCTTGACCGTCGGCCTCGTGAGCACGATCCTCGGCACCGCGTCGCGGGCCCAGAACGTCGGGGCGCTCTCGGCGCTTGGGGTGGCCGGCTACATCATCCTCGCCGGGCTGTGGTCCAGCCCGGTGAGCGGCGCGTCGATGAACCCGGCGCGATCCTTTGGCCCGGACCTGGTGATCGGCGACTTCTCCCACTTCTGGGTCTATCTGGTGGGACCGCTCGCCGGGGCGGGCATCGCCGTCGGCTGCGCGTGGATCCTGCGCGGACCGGGAGACGCCGGAGGGATGGCCGCCGCGCGTGGCCGGCTCGACCCCACGGTCCGCGACGCCATCCAGGCGACGGTGGCCGCCGAACCGAAGCCGCCGGAGCACTAGCGCGTGTTCGGCCTGCCTGACAGCGTAAAGGCGTGCCTGTTCGACCTCGACGGCGTGCTCACGCAGACGGCGAAGGTCCACGCGGCGGCGTGGAAGCAGATGTTCGACGAGTTCCTGCGCGAGCGCGCGCAGCGCACCGGTGAGCCCTTCCGCGCATTCGACACGGTCGAGGACTACGACGCCTACGTCGACGGCAAGCCCCGCTACGACGGCGTGCGCTCGTTCCTCGAGTCCCGCGGCATCGAGCTCCCGCAGGGCACGCCCGACGATCCCCCCGGGGCGCAGACCGTCGACGGGCTCGGCAATCGTAAGAACGAGCTCGTGCTCAAGCTCATCCAGGAGCAGGGCGTCGAGGCCTATGAGGGATCGGTGCGCTACGTGCGCGCCATCCGCGACGCCGGCTACCCGCGAGCAGTGGTGTCCTCGAGCGCGAACTGCCGCGCCGTGCTGCGCGCGGCGGGGATCGAGGATCTCTTCGACGCCGTCGTCGACGGCGTCGTCGCCGAACGCGAAGGCCTGCGAGGCAAGCCCGCCCCCGACAGCTTTCTCGCGGGCGCCCGCGAGCTCGGGGTCGAGCCCAGCGCGGGCGCCGTGTTCGAGGACGCGCTCGCGGGGGTGCAGGCCGGGCGCGCCGGCGACTTCGGCTTCGTCGTCGGCGTCGATCGCGTCGGGCAGCGTGAAGCGCTCCTGGCCCATGGCGCGGACATCGTCGTCGAGGATCTGGCCGAGCTGCGGTGATCAGGCAGGAGCCCTACGAGGCCGAACCGTGGGCGCTGCACGAGCGCGCGCTGCGGCCGGACCTGCTCGCTCAGTCCGAGTCGGTGTTCGCGCTCTCCAACGGCCACCTCGGCCTGCGGGGAAACCTTGACGAGGGCGAGCCTGCCGGCCTCCCCGGCACCTACCTCGCCGGCGTCTACGAGACCCGCCCCCTCCCCTACGCCGAGGCCGGCTACGGGTATCCGGAGGCCGGGCAGACGGTGATCAACGTGACCAACGGAAAGCTCCTGCGCCTGCTCGTGGGCGATGAGCTCCTCGATGTGACCTACGGGCGGCTGCACACGCACGAGCGAACGCTGGACCTCCGCCGGGGCGTGCTCGAGCGCCGGGTCGACTGGGAGTCCCCGGCGGGGATCCACGCCAAGGTCTCCTCGACGCGGCTCGTGTCCTTCACGCATCGGGCGGTCGCGGCGATCCGCTACGAGGTCGAGGTCGACCGTCCCACCCGGATCGCCATCCAGTCAGAGCTCGTGGCCAACGAGGACACGGACGCGGGAAGCGACGATCCGCGCGCCGCCGCCGCGCTGAGCGCCCCGCTCGTCGGCCAGATGGCGCTCGTCGAGGGGACGCGCGCACTTCTCGGCCACTCCACGCGCGGCAGCGGCCTGCTCATCGCGGCGGCGATGGATCACGTGATCGACGGGCCGCCGAACCTGACCTCGAATATCGAAGCCCTCGACGACGTCGCGCGCCTCACCCTGGCTGCCGATCTCGAGCCCGGTCAGCGACTCTCGATCATCAAGCTGCTCGCCTACAGCTGGTC
>DATCEM010000053.1:0-2962 GCA_036510175.1 Solirubrobacteraceae bacterium
CTCCGGCGCGTCGGGCGGCTCGGGGGGCTGGGGGGGTTCGGGGGGCTGGGGGGGCATTAGAAGCGGAAGTAGATGAACGGCGGCACGCCATCGCTGGAGACGGTCGCCGCGACGAAGAGTATGAGTATCCCCAGCGCGACGGCGAGTACCGCCGGTCTGAGCCGCCCCGCCCAATCCTGGAACCGCTCTAGGGGCCGAGGGGGCAGGAGCTGCGGGCCGATGGCGACCGCGATCGCCAGGAGCACCGGTGCCCTCCACAGGGTCGGTGCTCCCGGCGAGCCGAGGCGCGAGAGGAAGCTCCAGGCGACGCCGATGTTCTGCGCGCGGAAGATGATCCATCCGAGGACCACAAGGTTGAAGGTCACGAGCCAGCGCAGCCATCCTGGCGTTTTGAACCTTCCCGCGATCGCGTGCTCGGAGACCAAGCCGATCCCGTTGAACGCTCCCCAGATCACGAAGGTCCAGGCCGCCCCGTGCCACAGCCCGCCGAGGAGCATGGTGATCATCAGGTTTCGGTAGGTGAAGAGCCGTGAGCCCCGGTTGCCTCCCAGGGGGATGTACAGGAAGTCGCGCAGGAAGCGCGACAGCGTCATGTGCCAGCGGCGCCAGAAGTCTCGAAAGCCGGTGGCGCGGTAGGGGCTGTTGAAGTTCTGGGGGAACACGAATCCGAGCAGGAGTGCCAACCCGATCGCCATGTCGGTGTATCCGGAGAAGTCGCAATAGATCTGCGCGGCGTAGGCGTAAGCAGCGAGCAGCACGTCGGGTGCGTGGTAGGCATGGGGGACGGCGAACACCGGATCGACGGCCACGCGCCCGAGGTAGTCCGCGATCACGACCTTCTTGACCAGCCCCATCCCGATCAACGTCAACCCCGAACTGACCGCGACGTGCTCAGGGTCTCGCGGGCGCGCAAGCTGGGGCAGGAACTCGCGCGCGCGGACGATCGGGCCGGCGACGAGATGGGGGAAGAAGCTCAGGTAGATCGCCGTGTCGATCAGCCTCGCCGGCTCGATCAGGCCCCGTTTGACGTCGACGGTGTAGGAGATCGCCTGGAAGGTGAAGAAGCTGATCCCCACCGGGAGCGCGATCGTGATCAGGGGCAACGGCACCCCGAGGGAGACCGCGTGCAGCGCCCGCGCGAAGCCCTGGACGAAGAACGAGTAGTACTTGAACACCCCGAGCACGAACAGGTCGCCGGCGACCGCCGCCGCGCACAGTCGCCACCGCGTGCGCTCGCTCGCCGAGCGGTGAATGAGGCGAGCGGCGCCGTGATTCCACAGGGTCACCCCGCCGAGGAGCAGACAGAAGACGGGGCTCGCCGCCGCATAGAAGACGTAGCTCGCGACGAGGATGACCGGCTTCCACAGGCGCGGCCGCGACATCAGCGCCCACGAGAGCGCGAGCACGATGGGGAAGAAGATGCCGAACTGGACGGAAGGGAAGAGCATCGAACGCCAGCGCAGGCCGCCCACAGCGGCGCCGGGCCGGCTCAAGCTGCGCGGACAGTATCGAACGTCCCTGCTAGTGGCGAAGGTGGGCCCGTACCATCTGAGCGACAACGGGCGCAAGCGCGTGCGCGATGAGCTTGTCGCCCGCCGCCGTGGGATGGATGCCGTCGACGAGTAGGAGCCCTCGCCGCACCGCCGTCGCCGCGTTACTCCACAGGTTCCCGAGCACGGTGGTGTACCGGCAACCCTCCCGGCGAGCGGCGGTGCGGTCGAGCCGTGAGACCAGGCTGACGGCCGACCGTGGCACCGCGATCGGCGTCGGCTCGACGATCAGACAGGCGCCACCGTGCTCGCGGGCGATGCGCGTGCGAGCGATCATCGCCTTCAGGTACAGCGCCGACACCGCCGGCCCGCCGACCGCCTCGCCGATGTAGCCGTAGAGGAACACCGAGATGTCGTAGCGCTGGTCGATCAGCGACTGCTGGACGCGCGGCGCGAAATGCAGGGAGGGGAACTCACCCGTGTGGCCGAGACCGTCGACCTCGACCTGCACCTGGCCCGGCGGCACCGGGCGCTCGGCGACGATGCCGTCGAAGGAGAGCGCGCCGCAGTTCGGACCGTGAATCGTCAGCTCGTGGCGCCCCACCGGCAGCTCGAGTGGCGACTCGGTATCGATCGCCGGACCGGGATGGAAGGTGTCGATCGTCCACGTCCGACCCGCGGCGCTCACCGTGAAGGAACAGGGCACGTTGGTCGACGTGTAGAGAATCTCGAGGTCGGGGTCACTGACCGCGGCGGTCGCGCTCGCCAGCGGCGAGCTGGCCAGGGCGCTGTACCCGCTCGGCCCGTCGTAGCCGGGAGTGGCGCCGTACCCGACGGTGGCCCACCCGTTCTTCGGGATCGGGCCGGTGCCGAGCGCGGCCCATGCGTTGAAGTGCCAGCGGAATGTCGCGGCAGGTATGAGGCCGATACCTCCGGCGGCGAAGCCGAGCGACGTCACGGCCCGCGAGAGCTGCGGCACCAGGCCCTCCGTGAGGAAGTTCCGCACGAGCAGGCTCTCGGTGACCGAATCGCCGAACACCGCGACCGTGACGCGCGTGCCCGGCCGGCGCGCGGCGGCCGCCGTAGAGGCAGCCCCGATCGCGGCGACGCAGAGCATCGCCGCGAGCCAAGCCGCCGGGCCGAGCACTCTGCGCGAGCCTGTGGCCGGAGCCCGTCCGCCATCGCCCGCGAGCAGTCCCGCGTCGGGTGCTCGACCGAGCGCGTCGGTTCGATCCGCTGGCCGCCTCAAGCCGTGTAGCATGAATACTCCGCGATGGAGATGCTCCGGAGGGAGAGGCGATGACCAGGGGATGGGCAGCAGTTGCAGTGGTCGCGTTCGCGACGTCGTTCACGCAGCTCACGCCAGCGATGGCGTCAGCGCAGCCGGTCGCTCGAGCCGCGACCTCGTGCCGACTCGGCAGCAAGTTCGACAAGCTCGGGCCGACGTATGTCGAGCAGCTCAACGTCTCGCG
>DATCEM010000054.1:0-2086 GCA_036510175.1 Solirubrobacteraceae bacterium
AGAGCACGCGCCCAGCGTGGCCGATTCGAGGTTACAGCGCGGTAACGGCGGCCGTTCCTGGCCGGTAACCGCGACTGGCGTACACCTTCTCGACAGCGAAGAAGGACCGCCACGGCCGCGATCGTGACCGGCTGCGCCAGCTCATCCAAACCCTCGGCGTCATCGGGATCGTCCTCGGGCTCGGGCTACGCGAAGGCCCTGAAGTACTCCGACTGCATGCGCAGCCACGGCGTGCCGAGCTTCCCCGATCCCGTGTTCTCGGGAGGCGGCGCTCGGCTCCAGCTCATCGGCTCGGGTGAGAGCCCCTCCTCGCCCGCCTTCAAGGCGGCGCAGAAGGCGTGCGGCTCGCCCGTCCCCGGCGGAGTCCTCAGCGGCTCGAACAGCGTCGGCGGCCCGGGCTAGTAGCCTCCGCGCCGTGAAGGAGATCGCCCCGGGCCTGTGGCACTGGACAGCGCGTCACGAGCACATCGAGAAACCGGTCAGCTCCTACTACTTGCCCCGTGAGCGAGTGGTCATCGATCCGATGACGCCGCGGGAAGGTCTCGCGTGGTTGGATGAGCACGGCGCGCCCGAGCACATCCTGCTCACCAACCGTCACCACGACCGCCACGCCTGGCAGCTGCGGGAGGCCTTCGGCTGCACCGTGCACTGCGTCCGGAGCGGTGTGCACGAGCTCGAGGGGCGCGGCCCCGCCCAGGCCTTCGACTTCGGCGATGAGCTGCCCGGCGGCATCATCGCCCACGAGGTGGATGCCATCTGCCCGGACGAGACGGCGCTCCATCTCCCCGCTCACCGCGCGTTGGCGTGCGCGGACGGAGTGGTCAGGTGGTCCGGGCAGGACGAGCTCGCATTCGTCCCCGACGAGCTCATGGATGACCCCGAGGAGACGAAGGCGGGACTGCGCGAGGCCTACCGCGGCCTGGTCGAGCTCGACTTCGACCACCTGCTCCTGGCGCACGGCGATCCCATCGTCGGCGGGGGCCGTGACGCGCTGCGCGCGTTCCTCGGCTGAAGGAGGCTGGCCGCGGGGAGCAGTGGTTCGCCCGGTAGTGTGCGTGTCCTACTTCAACCAAGGAGCACCATGAAGCTCGAGGGCATCCACCACATCACGGCGATCACCGCCGACGCCCAGCGCAACGTCGACTTCTACGCCGGCGTGCTCGGCCTTCGACTCGTCAAGAAGACGGTCAACCAGGACGACACCTCGGTCTACCACCTGTTCTACGCCGACGAGCGCGGCGACCCCGGCTCCGACATCACCTTCTTCGAGTTTCCCGGCGCCGCGCTTGGCCGCGCCGGAGCCGGCATGGTTCACCGCATCGTCTGGCGTGTCGCCTCCGTCGAGGCCCTCGACTTCTGGAGCGAGCGCCTGCGCGAGGCCGGGTACGACTCCAAGCGCGAGGGGGATTCGCTGCACTTCGCGGACTTCGAGGGACTCGATCACGAGCTCTTGGTCGCGAGCACCGGCGATGAGCCCCTGATCGCCCACCATCCGGAGATCCCCGCCGAGCTCGCCCTCCAGGGCTTCCACGAGGTTCGCGCCTACGCAGAGAACCGCGAACGCAGCCGCCACCTGCTTCAGGACGCGCTCCTCTTGGACCGCGCGGGCGACAGCTGGGAGGCTCGCGGCTTCAGCCGTGGCGCGCTCCTTACCTACGATCCGGCCCCGGACGAGCGCGGTCAGCCGGGTGCGGGCACGGTGCATCACGTGGCGTGGGCATCGAACCCCGATGACCACGAGGCCTGGCGCCGGCTTGTCATCGACGCGAATGGCGACCCCACGCCGGTCATCGACCGCTTCTACTTCCGCTCGATCTACTTCACGGAACCCTCAGGGGTGCTGTTCGAGATTGCCACCATCGGTCCCGGCTTCGCCATCGACGAGCCGCTCGAGCATCTCGGCGAGAAGCTCTCGCTGCCGCCCGACTTCGAGCACCTGCGCGATCAGGTCGAACCGACGCTGACCCCGATCCGCAACCCCCGCGAGAGCTGGACGCAGCGCTAGGCCTTACTCCCGACCAGCGCGCGCCGCGCTGCGGCGGTGAGCGGGCGGTAGGCGCTGCGCTTGCGGTCGCGGTACCACGCG
>DATCEM010000055.1:0-6953 GCA_036510175.1 Solirubrobacteraceae bacterium
CCCAGGACGCCGGGGATCCACGCCGGCTCGACGCTCGACGCGCCCTGGAGCGCCAGTAGCGCCGGACGTACGAAGAGCTCGAAGCACACGAGGCTCGAGACGGGGTTGCCCGGCAGGCCGAAGACGAGCGTCGACCCGCGCACGCCGAAGGCGAGCGGCTTTCCCGGTCGTAGGGCGATGCGCCAGAACACCTCGGTGACCCCGAGCTCCCGTCCGACGCTGCGTACGAGATCGTGGGGTCCGACCGACACGCCGCCGGAACTGATCACCACGTCGTGCTCGAGCGCCCGGGTGAGTGCCGCGCGATGGGCCTCCTCAGTGTCCGCGGCGGCGGGGATGTGCTCGACGCCGGCGCCGCTGGTGAGCAGCGCAGCGGTCATCATCGGCCCGTTGGCGTCGTAGATCTGCCCGTCGGCGAGCGACTCCCCGGGACGGCGCAGCTCGGTGCCGGTGGTGAGCACGGCGACGCTCGGCCGGCGCCGGCACAGCACGGTGCCGAGGCCGACGGCGGCGGCGGCGCCGATTTGCGCCGATCCGAGCCGAGTGCCCGCACCGAGGATGAGATCTCCGCGCTCGATGTCGCTCCCGCGGTCGCGGATAAATTCCCCGGTGGGGATCGGGGAGGCCAGCTCGATCTGCTCGCCGGTGCCGGTGACCCGCTCTATCGGCACCACCGCGTTGGCCTGCGGGGGCACCACTGCGCCGGTGGAGATGGCGACGGCCTGGCCCGGTCCGAGCTCGCCGGTGTATGGCGAGCCCGCCGACGATTCCCCGACCACGGTCAGGGCGCCCGGCGAGTCCTCCGCGCGCAACGCGTAGCCGTCCATCGCCGAGCTCGCGAACGGAGGCAGGTCGATCGCCGCGCGCAGCTCCTGCGCGATATACCGCCCGTACGCTTGCTCGAGCTCAACCTCCTCGGCGGGGAGGGGTTTGACGTGGGCCTCGACGAGCGCCAGGGCCTCGTCGATCGACAGCAGCTCCGGCGTTGAGCGTGGCTCGGCGAGGCCCTCGGGACGACTCATGCGATCAGCTCGACGGCAGGGCGCACTCTTCGATCGAGACCGTCACCTCGTCAGCCACCTTCAGGGCTCCGAACAGGGCCGAGTAGGGCTTCATCCCGAAGTCGGTCTGCTTGACCACGGCGCTACCGCTGACCCTGCCGTCGTCGGCGACCGCCAGGTCGAAGGTGACCGGGTTGCTCTTGCCGTTTACCGTGAGGTCACCCTGCACGGCGAGCTTGCTGTCATCGCCCTGCACCGAGGTTGAGCGGAACTCGATTCCCTGGCCCTTGAGGACGTCCTTGTCGATCGTCTTCTTGATGTTCTCCTTGTCATCGTCGCCGAGGGCCTGAATCCCGCCGGTGCCGTCGATGACGCTCAACGAGGTCGCGTCCGCGTCGAGGGACAGGCTCGACTGGGAGGGATCCTCGGCGACGGTGAGGGTCGCGTTCCAGGAACCGACGTGGATAACGAGGTCGTGTCCTGCCTTTGCCGCCGCTCCGGAGCGCCCGGTCTTGACCTTGAGCGTGCCGTTGTCGGGGCCGAGATTGTGTGTACCTGGCTGAATAGACATAGACGCAGCCTATATGATTCCGTCGCCCGCGCCATATAGACAGTGTTCACAGAAGCTTTGGGATTGCTCAGCAATTTCCTATCGGTGACCGTACCGGCTGCGGGTAGCACAGATACAACGGAGCGCGTACTACCCTTCGATCAAAGGAGCAATGTCAGTGGCCACAGAGCTAGACCATACGTTCTCGACTTCCAAGCCCGTCGACCAGAGCTGGTCGGCGATCACCGACCTCGAGCGCCTTGTCCCGTGCGTACAGGGCGGGCGGGTGATCGAGAAGGTCGATGACAAAACCGTCAAGGCCGAGATCATCGTCAAGATGGGCGCGATGGCTATGACCTACACGGGCACGGTGCAGATCACCGAGCAAGACGCCGGTTCGCACCGTGCGGTGATGGCGGTCAAGGCCACGGAGAAGGGCGGCCAGGGCCACGCCAACGCGAACGTCACCTTCGGCCTCAACGGCAGCGGCGGCAACATCCATACGAGCGCGCAGATCACCGGTAAGGCCGCATCGATGGGAGAAGGCGCGATCATCGGCGTGCTCGATGCCCTGATCAAGGACTTCACTGGCAAGCTCGCCAACATGTGATCCGCGGGCCCTCGCGTCTGCGTATAGCCACAGCTGTGGTGTGCGCATGGCGCGAATCGGCCGAGGCGGAGGAGGAGTAGAGAAATGAAGGACGTAATCGAGCAGGTAGATGAATGGGTATCCCGCGGCGACCAGGTGGCGCTCGCCACCGTGGTGGGGACTAAGCGCTCCGCGCCCCGGCCCCCCGGGTCGAAGATGGCCGTCAACAACCACGGCGAGGTCTACGGTGCCGTCTCCGGAGGCTGCGTGGAGGGTGCGGTGGTACAGGTGGCCGAGGGCGTGCTCTCCGGCGGTGAGCCGCAGCTTCTGCACTACGGCATCCCCGACAGCGACGCCTGGGACGTCGGCTTGCCCTGCGGTGGCGAGATCGACGTCTGGGTCGAACGCTACGAGCCGTGAGCGCTCAGAGCGCTTTCGCTGAGGTCGCCCGCGAGGACGGGCGGGCGGCCCTGGTCACCGTGGTCAGCGGTCCGCATGCGGGCTCGCGTCTGCTTGTGCGTGCCGACGGCGAGACCGAGGGGTCGCTCGGAGACGGCGGTCTCGACGAGAAGGCGGTCTCCGAGGCGAACGAGCTGATGTGGGAGGAGCGCTCGGAGCTCCGCGATGACCTGTTCATCGACATCACCGCCCCCGCACCCCGCGTGCTCATCTTCGGGGCTGTCGAGTACGCCAACCATCTCTCGCATCTCGCGCGGGTGACCGGCTGGCGACCGTACGTGATCGATCCCCGGGCTCAGTTCGCCACGCAAGAGCGGTTCCCCGATGCGGTCGAAGTGGTTGTGTCCTGGCCCGGGGACGCTTTCGAGCACCTCGGTGGGATCGACAAGGCCACCTACCTCGCCGTCCTCACCCATGACCCGAAGATCGACGACGAGGTGCTGACCCTGGCCCTGGCCGCCGAGCCGGCCTACATTGGCGCCATGGGCGCCAAGCGCACGCAGGTGAACCGCAAGGAGCGCTTGCTCGCCGCCGGGGTGTCCGAGGAGGACATCGGGCGCATCAGCGCACCGGTCGGACTTGACCTCGGCGGCGTCAGCCCCGAGGAGGTCGCCCTCTCGATCATGGCCGAGCTCGTCGCCGTCCGTTACGGTCGCGATGCCGGGCGGCTGTCCCAGCGCGGCGGCGGAAAGATCCACTAGAAGGAGCTCTGTGTCATGGCGACGATCAAGATGAGAGAGATCAGCGCGGACGAGATTCCGTTCGCCGCGGGTACAGCCGTACAGGACGACCCGTCGAGGCCGTCCTTCAACGGCAACGGCCCCGACGACTACGTCTGCGCCAATTGCGGCAACCTCCTCGCCCACGCGATGCACACGATCCAGATGAACGTGAAGCTACGCGTCAAGTGCGGAGAGTGCGGGACGATCAACGTCGCCGTGCAGCCGGAAGAGGATGGCTGAATCGGCCGGTCCCGGTCCCGTTGGCTGATTCGGCAGGGCCAAGTTAGCCGGATCGGGGCTCGAGGGCGCGACCACGCGGGGCGATCGGGCTAGGGCCCGACCAACGCGGGCCTACCCACGCAATCGGGCAAGGGCCCACCACGCGGGCCTACCCAGCGAGAAGGTTCGTGATCCGCTCGCGCTCGCGCGAATAGGCGGCCGCACCGTCGCCATCGAGGGCGACGATGCGCGTGACCGGCGGGAGGCCCATTGCCGGCGCGCCGAGATCGAGGAGCGCGCCCCGGTAGGCACGCTCCCGCTGGCGCCCGCCGAACCCGAAGCCCTTGGCCGCGAAGGCGCGATCAACGTTGTCGCTCTTGGAGGCCCACTCGCCACACAGTCTGCGGTACTCGTCGAGGTCGAAGCCGAGCGCGGTGTCGGCCGGGTAGAGATCCAGCGCCTTGAGGCGAAACGAGGTGAAGTGCGCGGACTCGTCGAGCTCGATCACCGTGCCTGTCGGCTCGTGCACGAGGTCGACGCTGATGAGATAATTCAAGCGCAGCGAACGTAGGACCACCGGATCGCCCTTGAGGCGATCGTAGATCGTGGTCAGCGCTTCGACAGCGGCGGTCACCGGCTCCCTGAGCGACGGATCGCGCCGCTCCATTGCTGCGGACTCGAGCCCGAGGTGCCCGGCCTCGGTGTACCAGTCGAACGTGTGCTGCGCGGCGAGCACGATGCCGTCGTCAGCCGCGGCCTCCGCGAACGCCGGCGCTGCGTCTTCGGCCGCCATCAGGCGCCCCGTACTCTGGCATGGTGGCAGGCCTTTTCCGCCCCCGCTATCGCCCCTCCTCCGGGGGCGCGACGCACACGCATTCGGCGGATCCTAACCGTCCGACGGTATGCCGCGCTGCACCAGCCGCGACGCGGGTCAGCACGGAGACTAGGCTGCGTCGAGCGCGCCGGTATTCGTCGCCGGTGTCGGCGCCGCTGTCGCGCGCGCCCGCGCCGCGAGCTTGCGGAGCCAGTAGTTGACCTCGGCGGGGCGCTCGAGCGGAGCCATGTGTCCAGTGAGCGGGAGCTCGACGACATCGGCCGGCTCGGGGAGTGCCGCGGCGATGCGGTGCGCATGGGTGGGAGGCGTGAGGCGATCGCGGCTGCTGCAGAGCACCAGCGTGGGGACGGTGAGTCGCGACAGTGCATCGAGGAGGTCCATGTCGGCCATCGTCGCCGCCGTCCCGGCGCGGACGTCAGGTGGGCACTCGCGCAGCATCCGCTCGTAGAACGCGACCTGCGCCGGTCCGGCCGTCGGGCCGAACCCGGCATAGCGGATCACCAGGTCGAGCGCGGAGGGCGAGAAGGCGGGGATCGGTCCCGGCGCGGCGAGCACGTAGGCACTGATCAGGCGGAACATCGCGGGGGGGATCCTAGGCGGCCCGAACAGGAGATGCTCGGTGAGCACATCCACCACCCCGGTGCAGAGCAGCCCCGCGGCGCTGGCCCGCTCGCTCACGGGATGGCGCTCGGCCCACGCTGCGATCGACATCGCCCCGAGTGAGTGGCCCACGAGCACCGCTCGCTCGCCCGCGGGCAGGCAGCTGCGAAGCACGACCTCGAGGTCATCGCCGAACGCGCCGATCGAGTAATCACCGCTAGGCGACTTGGAGCTGCTCCCGTGGCCGCGAAGGTCATAGGCGACGACGCGGAAGTCCTCGCGCGAGAGGTCGACGATCTGGTGGATCCAGAACCGCAGCGCTTCGGTCCAGCCGTGGGCCAGAACCATCGTCGGGGCTCCTTCGGGCCCGAACACCTCCGCGTGGAGCGCCGTTCCGTCGAACGCGCGGACGTCGATCGAGCGCCCAATGGGCATCGCCGAGAGAGCCGAGTAATCGGGGTCGGCCGCGATCCGACGGAGATAGCGTCGTCGCTGGATCACCCAGCCGCTTGCTGCCGCCAGTCCGCCCACGCCCGCGAGAGCGATGTCTACGGCTGGCTTACGGGCGACCATGTCGGCATCTTACGTCTCTGTAGGAATTGGAGCCTAGGCCGCGCGCGGCGGCCTGGGCCGACTCTCGAAAGCGTTATTCCCGCGATGTGGCGCGGCTATTCGCGCGACGTTGATGGCCCTAACCATAAGATGCAGCCCCATGCGCATCGGAGTGCTCACCGGCGGGGGGGACTGCCCGGGACTTAACGCCGTCATTCGAGGAGTCGTGCGCAAGGGGGTCGACGCCTACGGTGATGAGATCGTGGGCTTCCGCGACGGTTGGCGCGGCGTCCTCGAAGGCTCGTTCATCGACCTCGACCTGGAGGCGATCCGGGGAATCCTGCCCCGAGGGGGCACCATCCTCGGGAGCTCACGCACCAACCCCTTCCGGCGCGACGACGGGACCGAGCGCGTGCGTGCGACGCTCGCCGCGCTGGGCGTCGACGGCCTCGTGGCGATCGGGGGCGACGACACACTCGGAGTGGCCAGTCGCCTTCACCGCGAAGGCGTCAACGTCGTCGGCGTGCCCAAGACGATCGATAACGACCTCGGCGCGACCGACGTCACCTTCGGCTTCGACACCGCCCTCCACGTGGCCACCGAGGCCATCGATCGTCTCCACACGACAGCCGAGAGCCATAACCGGATCCTCGTGGTCGAGGTCATGGGCCGTAATGCGGGATGGATCGCGCTGCACTCCGGAATCGCCGGCGGAGCAGACGTCATCCTCATCCCCGAGGTGCCCTTCGACATCGACGAGGTGTGCCAGCTCATCAGTCGCCGCCACGGGCGCGGCCGCTATTTCTCGATCGTCGTGGCGGCCGAGGGGGCGACGCCGAAGGAGGGAACCATGGCCCTCGCCGAAACCGACGTCGACGAGTTCGGCCACCCCCGGCTCGGCGGCATCGGCGTCCAGCTCGAGCGTGAGATCGAGTCCCGGACCGGCTTCGAGACCCGCGCCACCGTGCTCGGCTACGTCCAGCGCGGCGGCACTCCCACCGCCTTCGATCGCATGCTCGCCACGCGCCTCGGCCTCGCGGCCATCGACGCCGCGCACGACAGCCAGTGGGGGATGATGACCGCGCTCCACGCGACCCAGATCGAGCTCGTCCCCCTCGCCGACGCGGTCGCCCAGAATCGCCAGGTGCCGGTGGAGGAGTTCGAGCGCTATCGGGTGCTGCTGGGGTAGGGGCGGGCCGGGCGCGGGGCGGCCGGTGGCCGGGCGCGGGGTGGCGGCCGGGTGCGGGCCTCGGCCGGGACCGAAGGTCTGCATATGGCCTCAAGCGACTTGGTATCCGCCAGAGCCTGAGGCCGTGCTGCGTTTGGGTTGCCTGTTAACCCTTTCGCAGCACGACCCCCCCCGGGGCTCGCGGCGCGCCGCCGGCCCGCCAGGCGCCCCCGGACGCGGGCGGCCGGGGCCGGGGCC
>DATCEM010000056.1:0-3094 GCA_036510175.1 Solirubrobacteraceae bacterium
GAGGCGCGCGACGCCTACACGGGCAAGCACGCCGAGCGCGTGACCGCGTACGGAATCGCCATCTGCAGCGCGGTCGGCCTCGAGCTCGCGGACGGGCAAGCCCTCGAGTTCGGCTTCCTCCTGCACGACATCGGCAAGGTCGCGATCCCCGACGCCATCCTCTACAAGCCGGGCAAGCTCACCGAGAAGGAGCGGGCGCTGATGGCGCAGCATCCGGTCATCGGCGCGGAGATCGTGCGGGAGATCGACTTCCTCGGGGAGGCCACCAAGGTCGTGCGCTCCCACCACGAGCGCTGGGACGGGAGCGGCTACCCCGATGGCCTGGCCGGAGAGGAGATCCCCCTCCCGGCGCGCGTCTTCGCCGTCGCGCGCGAGATGATCGTCCAGGGCTCGGGCAGCCAGTTCGATCCTCAGGTCGTGGAGGCGTTCATCGAGATCCCCGACGACGCGTTTGAGCGCATCGCGCGGGAGATCAAATGACGCGTGGCGTGCTCGTTGTCGACGACGATCCCTTCATCCGCAAGCTGATCGCCACCACGCTCGAGGACGTCTCGAGATTCCACATCTATGAGGCGTGCGACGGACTCGAGGCGGTCGCCGTGGCGCGGCGCGAGCTGCCGGCGCTCGTCTTCCTCGACGTCGACATGCCGCAGATGAACGGGATCGAAGCGTGCCGGGAGCTGCGCTCAGACGACGCCACCAACGGCGCGACGATCGTCATGCTCACCGCCGCCCACGGCGAGGGCGTCGAACGCGAGGCCGAGGAAGCGGGAGCGGACCTGTTCCTCACCAAGCCGTTCAGCCCGCTCGACCTCCTGCGCCTGGTCGACCGCCTGGGTGAGCAGGGCTCGGCGTGACGTCGTCGCCGGGCGATCCGGCGACCGACTTCCGCTGGCACGACGGAGAGCGGCTCATCCGCTTCGGCCGCGGCGCGCTCGCCGAAGCGCCGGCGCTGCTCGGGACGGGGTATGCCCTGCTGAGCACCCAGCGGGCCGGCGCCGCGGCGCCGCAGCTCGCGGCCGCCGCCGACAGCGTCCACGAGGTGGGTGCCGGCCGGGTCGACGAGCTCGCCGCCGAGCTCAGGCCGGCCGTCGGCTCCGAGCTCCTCGTCGCGCTCGGAGGCGGGCGGGTGATCGACGTGGCCAAGGCCCTCGCCGCGGCCGACCCGCCGCGAAGAGTGGCCGCGCTGCCCACCACCCTGTCGGGCGCGGAGATGACGGCGATCCACCGACACGCCGCCGGTGTGCCCCTCGACGCCCCGCGAGTGCGCCCGGCGATCGTCGTCAACGATCCGGCCCTGTCGGCCTCGCAACCGCTCGCCGACCTCGCGGCCAGCGCCGCGAACGCGCTCGGGCACGCCGCCGAGGGTCCGCTCACGCCGCTCGCGAGCCCACTCCCGAAGCTCGCGGCGCTCGAGGCCGCCCGCCTCATCGCCCGCGCCATGGCCGATGCCGAGGCACCCGACCGCGACGCGCTCGCGCTCGGTGCGCTGCTCGCGGGATATGTCATCGGCTCCACCGGCTACGGCCTGCACCACGTGCTCGCGCAGACCCTCGTCCGCTTCGCGGGCCTCGGCCACGGCCAGGCCAACGCGATCATGCTCCCGCACACGATCGCCGCGCTCTCGCTCCGCTCACCGGGCTGGGGCGTGCTCCTCGGACGCTCTGGGAGAGGATCCGGCGGCGTTCGCGTCACGGCTGGGCGCGCTCGCGGGCGCGGGCGCGGGCGCGGGGAGCCTGAGCGAGGCGGGTGTGCCGGAGTCCGCGCTCGAGGAGCTGGCCGAGCAGGCGCTCACTCGCTCCGAGCTCGAGATGACGCCACCGGCGGCGGACCGCGCCGAGCTCGTCGAGCTCCTGCGCGCGGCGTTCTGACCGCGTCAGCTGATCTTCAGGAGGATCAGCGTGTTCAGGGCGAACACGATGGCGAAGCCGATGGTCCAGCGATTCAGGTTGCGCTCGACGAGCGATCCACCGCCGAAGGGGCCCGCGCCGGTGCCCACGCCGAACGCTCCCGACAGGCCCGAGTCCTTGCCCGAGTGCATGAGGACGAGGAAGATCAGGATGATCGAGATGAAGACCTGAACGAAGCTGAGGACGACGGTCATGCTCGGGATGGTACCTCGCTCAGCGCTTCTGGGCGCGGTCAAGCGCCTGGAGAATTGAGATCGCCTCGGCGCGCAGCGAGCTGTCGACCGCGTGAAAGTCCTCGTCGGAGAGCTTGCCGGTGCGGTGATCGAGTTCGGCGTCGCGGATCTCCCGATACTTGGCTTCCCGCGCGGCCTCGAGCTCTCCCACCTTCGTGCTCGGGCCGGCGTCGTCGGCGTCGGCAGCCTCGGCCCCGTGCGCCTCGACGCGACGGAAGGGCGCCGAGACAATGAGGATCACCGCTGCCGCGGCCACCATCACGAGCAGGAACTCCATCGCGCCCAGCCTCTCTTCAGGCCAGCTCGCGCGCGAGCCGAGCGGCGTAAGCGGCAGAGCGGACCCGGCGCCGGGCCAGGACCGGAATCGGCCACAGCGCGATCAGGCCACCAAAGGCGATGATGATGCCGCCGAACCACAGCCAGGTGACGAGCGGCGAGACGATGAGCAGGAAGGTGGCGGGCCAGGGATGGGTGACGAAACGCTGAGTGAGCTCGGCGACGAGGCGATCGCGTAGCGCGTAGAGCGTGTTCAGCTCGCCCTGCTGCTGCCCCGGCGGGAGCTTCGACACCGCGGTCATCAATCCCGCGAACTTCTGATCACCCTCGCTGATGAAGTTCTGTAGCGGGGCGAGGGGCGGATCTACCACGGTCCAGATGTCGTGGAGCAACCCGGCATCGAGCCCGATCCGACTCTCGTCCGAGCCCGAGTTGAAGAAGCGTCCGACGATGCCCAGGGACGGATCCTGTGAGGGATAGAGCCCGTAGCTCGTGTGCAGCGTGGTCACGTGGTGCCCACCCTTGCTCACGTCGAGGATCGCTCCGAAGGAGATCTTCTGCGCCGAGGGAGTTGCGGTGGGCCGGACATAGCGGATGCGATAGCCGTCGATCTTCGCGCTCTGGCCCGGCTTCATCGTCGCGTAGCGCGAGTGCTCGAAGGACTGGGACGCGGCG
>DATCEM010000057.1:0-6903 GCA_036510175.1 Solirubrobacteraceae bacterium
GTGACGTCGTCCTCCGTCAACCGGATCATCCGGTGGCCCGCCGCTTCGACCAGCGACATGATCGTCACGGCATCGTGACGATTCGCCGCCGTCGCGCCCAATCGTCAGCCGCTCGCCGTCGCGAGCGATGCCCCCTCATCGCGCAGCAGCGCCCAGGCGCGCCGCACGTCATCCTCGGTCGTGCTCATCTGGCCGACGGCGAGCCTGAGCACGTAGCGCCCGTTGAGCACGGCGTGCGAGATGAAGATCTGACCGCCGGCGTTGACGCGCTCGAGCAGCTCGCGGTTGCGCTCGTCGGAGCCCGCGAGGCGAAAGCAGACCACGGAGAAGGGTCGCGGGGCGCACAGCTCCCAGCCCGGTTCGGCGGCCACCCAGCTCTCGAAGAGCTGGGCCAACCGCACGCCCGAGCGGACGTGCGCCTGTAGGCCGCTGCGGCCGTGACAGCGCAGCACCGCCCAAAGCTTGAGCGCGCGGAAGCGACGGCCGAGAGCGGGGCCGTACTCGCTCAGGCTCAGCGCATCCTCGGCGTCCGGGGTGCGCAGGTACTCGGGCACGAGGCTGAAGGCGGCGCGGAAGTCGGCGGGCCGGCGCGTCCACAGGAGCGAGCAGTCCATCGGCGTGAGCATCCATTTATGGGCATTAACCACGAGCGAGTCGGCGCGCTCGACCCCGGCGAACGCCCACCGATGCTCGGGGCACACCATCGCCGCGCCCGCGTAGGCGGCGTCGACGTGGAGCCAGGCGCCGGCCCGCGCACACGCGTCGGCGACGGTGCTCACGGGATCGACCGACGTCGTCGCGGTCGTGCCCACGGTGGCCACGACGGCGGCGGCTTCGTCGAGGTCGCCGAGGAGGTCGGCGCGCATCCGGAACTGCTCGTCGCACGGGACCTTCCGCAGGCGCATGCCGAGCATGCGCGCCGCCTTCTCGACCGAGGAGTGGGCCTGCTCGGAGCACACCACGAGGTCGCGCCCGGTGGCCTCGCGCGCGACGATGATGGCGGCCAGCGTCGAGGTCGAGGCGCTGTCCTCGATGTGTCCGTGCCAGCCCGGCGGGAGCCCGAGCAGCCCCGCCGTCCAGTCGAGCACGACGCCCTCGAGCTCAGTCGCGGCGGGCGCCGTGCGCCAGAGGATGGCCACCGAGTTCAACGTCGCCGCGAGGAGCTCGGCGAGGATCGCCGGCTCCGAGGAGCTCGTGGCGAAGTAGCCGAAGTAACGCGGGTGCTGCCAGTGGGTGACGCCCGGCAGGAGCACCTCCTCGAGGTCGCGCAGGACGTTCGAGAACGGCTCGCCGTCCTCGGGGGCGGCGTCCGGCAGGGCCGCGCGGATCGCTCCCGGCTCGACCTGCGCGAGAACGGGGAGATCGCCTACGCGCTCGAGGTAGTCCGCCGCCCACTCGAGCGCCGCGGGCCCGTCGATACGCAGGTCGGACCGGGCCACGGCCCGCCTCAGGCGGCGGCCGCTGCGGCGTCGAACTCGTAGTGCACGCCCGTGAGCTCCTCGGACACCGCCCACAGCCGGCTCGCGGCCTCGGCGTCGTAGGCCCGGCCACTGGCGCTGACCACGCGCGGATGGCCGCGTATCCCCCCCATCGAGTCCGGCCCGACGAAGGTGCCGCCCGGGAGATCGGGGGCAGTCGCCGCGTACAGCGTGGGCAGCGCCCCCATGTCGGCGCTCTGGGCGATGAAGCGGTTCGCCACGGCCATGGCCCACCGCTCGGCGGCGATCCCGGGCCCGGCGGACTGAAGGTTCGTCGCGGCATACCCCGGGTGGGCGGCCATGCTCTCGAGGGCCCTCCCGGCCGCGCTCGCGCGGCGCTGGAGCTCGAAGCAGAAGAGGAGGTTCGCGAGCTTGGACTGACCGTAGGCGAGCCAGTGCTGGTAGCGCCGCTCGCCCTGGAGGTCATCGAAGTTCATCCGGCCCATCTTGTGGGCGCTGCTGCTCAGCGTGACCACGCGTGGCCCCGGCGCGGCGAGGAGCCTCCCGAGGAGCAGCCCGGTGAGGGCGAAGTGGCCGAGATGATTGGTGCCCAGCTGCGACTCGAAGCCGTCGACCGTCGTCCGGCGCGGGGGCGCCATCACGCCGGCGTTATTGATGAGCAGATCGACGCGGTCGTTCGCGTCCCCGATGCGTCCGGAGCAGGCGCGCACCGAGGCGAGGTCGGCCAGGTCGAGCTGCTCCACCTCGACCCGCGCGCCGGGCACCGCGGCGCGGATCTCGCCCGCCGCCTGCTCGCCCTTGCTCGTGTTCCGGCACGCGACGATCACCGTCGCTCCCGCGCGGGCGAGCTCACGCGCCGTCACCAGGCCGAGCCCGGAGTTGGCGCCGGTGACCACGGCGAGGCGACCCGTCTGGTCGGGAATGTCCTTGGCCGTCCACTTGCCCGGCATCAGGCTGCCACCACCACGAACCAGCCACCTTCGTGGACGATCTCGCCGCCACCGTGCTCGTCGGCCAATGCGGAGGCGGCGAAGACGCGCTTATAGACACTGTTGCGCGTGCCGTCGTTGGGCAGTCTCGCGGCCGCGATCTCCACCATCGCGCTGCTCTGGTCGATCGCCGTCACCTCACCCTGTAGGTGCTGCGTGAGCAAGCCGGTTCCGCAGGCGACGTCGAGGACGTGAGACGGGTCGTCGACGATTGGTCCAGGCATCCCGGCCGCTCAGGTTACCTACGGGGCGGTGCGGCGCGCGACCGAGGCCGAGTAGGCGTGCTCGCGAAAGCGGAGGATGGGATCGTCGGAGAGCTCGATCCCCTCGGTGACCCGCACCGGGTCGAAGACGAGCACGTCCGTCCCCGTCTCACGCTCGGTCTCGAGCCCGGTGAGCTCGAGCGTCCCGGCGATCACCACCGGGCGCTGCTTGGGCCATACCGCGGTGGGATCCTCGATCGGGTCCCCGGACTCGGCGAGCTGGAGCTCGAGCTTGAAGCGCACCGGCCCGTGCGCGAGACGGTCGCGGATGTCGTCCTGGAGGTAGTCGGGGCCGCCCCGGCGTGCCCGCCACGGGGTCAGCGCCGGCGCCGTGACGTGGGGGACGAGGGTGTAGCGGACGTAGCGGCCCACCCCGTCGCCGTCGACCCAGCGGTAAGCGTGGACGGCGTAGTAGCGGATCGTGCTGTAGCTCGCGGGGGGCAGGAGGGCGAGCGTGTTGGCGGGGAGCCCGCCCACGGCGACCGGGTTGTGGGCGAGGAAGCGGGCGAGCTTGAGGGGCATCGACGGGCTCGGGGCGGTAGCGCGCATGAGCTCCACGAACGCCTCGGGCGTCCGCGCCGGGAAGCGCGGCGCGGACTGGGCGACGATGTCGGTACGCGAACCGTCGGGCAGATAGAACTTGACGGCGAGCCCGCGCACGTCAGGGGAGTAATCGGGGACCTCGGGGTCGCCGCCGGCGTTGGACACCCGCGCCGTGACCTTGACCGGCTCGCCCTGCATGTGGGCGGCACGGCTCAGGCGTTGGCCCGCCGGGGTCGCCGTGAACGTCCCCGTGCACAACGTTCCCTTCGCGTGCAGAGCCCGGTAGCCCGGGTGGCGCCCGAAGACGTCGTTCGCCGCATCGATCGCCTGCTCGGGGGTGACGCTCATCGCTCGGGCACCGTACGGAAGACGATCCCCGCTCGCTGCAGGCGGTCGAGCAGCGGCTGTCCCATGGCGACGGCGGTCGTGAGCTGGCCGCTGAGCTCTGGCAGCTCGTCGTGGACCAGGCAGAGCGCGGACTCGCCGAGCATCTTCGCCGTCTCGCCGTAGCCCGGGTCGCCTCCGCTCACCTCGGTGACCACGCGCTCCCCGCCGCCCTCGCCGACGAAGCGGACCCGGAACCACGACTTCTCCCGATGCTCGGCGGTCGGGCCCTCACCCGCGCTGCGCAGCGAGAGGAGCAGCCGGCGCGCCGGGGGAACCTGGGCGAGCGCGATCGCCACACCGGCGCCACCGGCGAGCCCGGCGAGCGTCGCCAGGCGCTTCTGCACCAGGTAATGGCCGTAGCCGAAGTCCGGACCGTAGCGAGGCAGGGCTCGAGCCGAGCGCAGGACGATCTGGGGGTCGATGGTGGGCAGCGGCATCACCCACCCCCCGGCCACCGCGTCCCGGTGCGGCTTGCCCGCGATCCCCTTTATGCGCCGATCGTGGGGGCGGGGCTCGAGGCGACGGCGCTGCAGCGCGACGCGCGCGGCCTGGCGGGCGCGGGAGAAGGCGGTGATCGCCGTCTGATAGGTGCCGCCGGAGAACGAGGCGGCGGTCCTGACGAATCCGTTGACGCGCAGCGGCACGCCTTCGGGCAGCTCTTGGACGGTGAAGAACGCCCCGAGGTCGTGGGGGATCGAGTCGAACCCGCAGCAGTGGACGAGCCGAGCCCCGCTGCGCCGCGCCTGCTCGTGGTAGCGCAGCCACATGAGGTCGACGAACTCCGGCTCGCCGGTGAGGTCGACGTAGTCGGTACCGGCGGCCGCGCACGCGGCGACGAGCGGCTCGCCGTAGAGGATGTAGGGCCCGACCGTGCTGATCACCACCCGCGCCGACTCGGCGATGTCCCGGACCGAGGCCGGATCCTCGACATCGGCGTGGAGCAGCGGGACGTCGCCGGCCGACCCCAGCCGCGCCCGGACCGCTTCGAGCTTCTCGCGGTTACGGCCCGCCAGCGCAATCCGCGTCCCCGCGGGAGCGTTCTCCGCGAGGTACTCAGCGGTGAGAGCGCCGGCGAACCCCGTCGCGCCGAAGAGGACGATGTCGTGAGCGGCCGTCACGCTTCGCGCTCCCGTCCTGGCGGCTCGGGGAGTTCGCCGCCAGGCGAACTCCCAACGGAAGTGGCGCCAGGCGGCTCCCCAGCGGCCCGACGCGCTTCCACCGGCACTTCCGCTGAGCCGCCAGGCGATTCCGCAGCGGCCCTACGCGCTTCCACCCCCACTTCCGCCGCGAGCGCCAGCGCCTCCTCAGGGGCGACGCCGGCCTTGGCGGCGAGCCAAGACGCCACCGGTGCCGCGCGTCGCTCGGACGCGTGCGCCGCCTCGCCGGCGAGGGCGAGCAGCGCGTCGACCTCCCCGGGCGCGGGCGGCGGCGTGCCGAGGCGTTCGGCGTAGGCTGAGAGCCAGTCCTCTGCGTTCATATGGCAGCGCGCCGGTCAGGCCGCGGGCGATGACTCTAGCGCGGAAGTCCGGCGCCGGCCGAACGGCCACGGGGGTGGGTGAGACAGTTCGGCGAGGCGACAACGCGCGACGGGCGATCCGGCGCGCGAAACCCTATTGGCACTCTGCCAACTTTGGTAGCCTCAGCGGCGCGATGGCCTCGAATCCCGCGCCCCGCTGGCAGCGCCTCGAGCACGACGAGCGCCGCCGTCAGATCCTCGTGGTGGCACGCCGCCTGTTCTCGGAGCGGTCCTACGCCGCGGTGTCGACATCGGACATCGCGCGCGAGGCCGGGGTCGCGCGAGGACTGCTCCACCACTACTTTGGAACCAAGCGCGAGCTCTACCTCGAGGTCGTCCGCGCGCTCGTGCGCATGCCCTCGAACCCCGTGCCCCTCCCGAGCGGCGGAGGGCTCGAGGTGGTGATCGGCGAGAGCGTCGACCGCTGGCTCGAGATGCTCGAGCGCAATCGGGGGACGTGGCTCGCCGCCGTCGGCGCCCAGGGCCTCGGGCGTGACGTCGAGGTCGAGGCGATTCTCGATCAGGCCCGCGAGCAGGCCGTCGACCGGCTGATCGAGGCCGTCGAGCCCTACGAGGCGGCCGCGACCTCCGACGAGCTCCGCGCGGTCCTCCGCGCGTGGTCAGGTCTCGCCGAATCGGCCAGCCTCGAGTGGCTGCACCGCGACCGCCTGAGCCGCGAGCAGGTCAACACCCTGCTCGTGCAGAGCTTCCTCGTGCTCGTGCGCGACGTACTGCCCGTGGTAGAGGCGACGGGGAGGGCGCTGACCACGTAGGCGCGCCCTCGAGCCGGCGCGTGAGGCTGCGCGCCTACAGACGATCCTCAGAGCCCGTACGTCTTGGCGATGATGTCGCGCTGAATCTCGCTCGTGCCGCCGTAGATCGTCGCGGCGAGCGCCACCCGGACGTGGTGCTGCATGTCGTACTCGTTCGCGTAGCCGTAGCCGCCCATCATCTGCATGCCCTCGAGGGCGACGCGCTTGGCCGTCTCGGTCGCCTTGAGCTTGGCCATCGACGCTTCGCGCGGAAGCAGTCGCTGAGGGTCGGCGTCGGTCTTCGCGGCCACGTCGTAGACGAGCAGCCGGGCCGTCTCGATCTCGGTCGCCAGGTCGGCCAGCCGGTGGCGGAGCGCCTGGAAGGTGCCGATCGGACGGCCGAACTGCTTGCGCTCCTTGACATAGGCGATGGTGTCCTCGAACGCCCGCTCGGCGACCCCGAGGAGCTGTGCGGCGATGATCAGCCGCTCGTGGTTGAGCCCGGCCATGAGCTGCATCCACGCCTGGTCCTGCCGTCCGAGCAGGCGGCCCTCGGGCACTCGGCAATCGGTGAAGAAGACGTCGTTGACCTCACGGCCGCCCATCGTGTCGATGCCCCGGATCTCGACGCCCTCGACATCGGCGGGCACCGAGAGCATGCTCAGTCCCTCGTGCTTGTTCTCTCCCCGGTGGGTCCGGCACACGAGGAGAATGTGCTTGGCCTTGTGCGCTCCGGTGATCCACGTCTTCTGGCCGTTGATCACGTAGCCGCCGTTCTCGCGCTCCGCCCTACAGGTGAGGCTGCCGACGTCCGATCCCGAGTCGGGCTCGGACATGGCGATCGACTCGACGGCGCCGGCCACGATGCCGCCGAGGATCTCGTGCTTCTGCTCTTCGGTGCCGAAGCGCTGGTACGCGCCGGCCGTGATCATGCTCACCGAGTAGAAGCCCATGGGGATCATCCCGCGGGCGAACTCCTCGCACAGCAGGCACAACTCCACGGCGCCGCCGCCC
>DATCEM010000058.1:0-2886 GCA_036510175.1 Solirubrobacteraceae bacterium
GACGAGATCGCCCGCGAGATCGACGATGAGATCCGCCGGATCGTGGAATCGGCGCACCAGCAGGCCAGGGACATTCTCGGTCAGTACCGCGACTCGCTCGAGAAGCTCTCCGAGGTTCTGCTCAAGCGCGAGACGATCGAGAAGGGCGAGTTCGAGGCGCTGCTCGACGGTCAGACCGAGCTCGAAGTGTTCGGAGCCGAAGCGCCCGCGCCACCTGCGCTTCCAGTCCCGCCGACGGCCGCCGACCGGGCCGGGCGCGAACTGCCCAGGCCGCTGCCCAGGCCAGGGCTGGCCGGGGGGACGGCGGAGGCACGCGGGCTTGAGCTCCCAGAGAAGCCTGAGCTCGCCTGAGCAACCCAGGTCGCCGTTCGTCCGCATCCTGCTGACGGCGACTCGTGTCTGGCTGCCGCTGGCGATCGCGGTCGTGGGCGGTGCGTTCACCGTCATCGGTCACGGCCGGACGAATATCGCCGCCGTCGGGGTCTGCCTGCTCCTCGTGGCGCTGACGGTCTGGCTGGTCAACTGGCTATTCCGGATGAGCCTCGAGAGCAATCGCGAGCGCGAGGACGAGGAGGAGGCACGCCGGGTGTTCGACCGGACCGGGCGCTGGCCCGATGATGAGGAATCCGCTGGCGCGGATTCCTTTAAGAGTTCGGTCTAGGGCGCGGAATCGGGTGGTGCTGTGAGCGCCGAACTCCCGATGATGAGGAATCCGCTGGCGCGGAATCGGGTGGTGCTGTGAGCGCCGAACTCCCGGCGCGCGGACCTCGATTTCGCATCATGGGCATCGTCAATGTCACGCCGGACTCGTTCTCGGACGGTGGCCTGTACCTCGACCCGGCCGCGGCCGTCGAGCACGCCCTCGCGCTCGCCCGCGAGGGCGCGGCGATCCTCGACGTGGGCGGGGAGTCGACTCGTCCGGGCGCCGATCCGGTGCCCGCGGAGGAGGAGCTGCGGCGCGTGGTGCCGGTGATCGAGAGGCTCGTGGCGGCAGGGGCGGCGGCTCGTATCTCGATCGACACCTCGAAGGCGGCCGTCGCGGCGGCAGCGCTCGACGCCGGTGCGACGATGGTCAACGACGTGAGCGCTTTCCGGGCCGATCCGGCGATCGCCGGGCTGGTGGCCGCCAGGGGCGCCGACTGCTGCCTCATGCACATGCTCGGCGAGCCGCGGACCATGCAGCGCGATCCGCACTACGAGGACGTGGTTTCCGAGGTCAAGGCGTTCCTGGAGGAGCGCATGGCGTATGCGGTTTCGGCGGGCGTCGCCGAGGAGCGCATCCTCCTCGACCCGGGGATCGGGTTCGGCAAGACCGGCGCGCACAACCTCGAGCTCCTGAACCGCCTCGGCGAGATCGTCGCGCTCGGGCGACCGGTCGTCGTCGGAACCTCGCGCAAGTCCTTCCTCGGCCGTCTCACCGGGCGCGCAACCGATGACCGGCTGGCGGGGACGATCGCCACGAACGTGCTGGCCTACGAGCGCGGTGCCAGCGTTTTCAGGGTCCACGACGTCGCTCCCGTCCATGACGCCCTCGCGGTGGTGGCTGCTACGGTCCGGGCGGGATGTCAGAGCACAGCGACGCGGACGAGTTCGACGACCTCGACGAAGGCTTAGACGACGGCGATGAAGGACGCTCGGAGCCCGAGGTAACGATCGAGATCAGCGGCCTGTCGCTGTTCACCCACGTAGGCGTGACGGCCGCGGAGCGCGAGGTCGGGCAGCGCCTTCTCCTCGACATCCGAATCGATGTCGGCGACTGCGACGCGACGATCACCGATCGGATCGAAGACACCGTCGACTACGCGCAAGTATGCGAGGCGGCGAACCTGGTGGCGCAGCAGCGCTCCTATAAGACGCTCGAGCGCCTGTGCACGGCGATCGCCGATCGACTGCTCGAACGCTACGAGGCCGTCGCCGTCTGGGTCAAGGCGGCCAAGCCCGAGCCGCCGCTGCCCCTGCCCGTCGGTGAAGTCTCCGTCGAGGTCTGGCGCGAGTCCTGACGGCGGGCTGAGGATGCCGAGCGCAGCGGCGCAGTCGCATGCCTCGAGCCGGACCGGCTACCTCGGCCTCGGCTCCAACGAAGGCGATCGCCGGGCGCAGCTCGAGGCGGCGGTGAAGGCGCTTCCCGATCACGGCGTCGTCGTGACCGCTTCGTCCTCGGTCTATGAGACCGAGCCCGTCGGCGAGGTCCTCGATCAGCGGGAGTTCTTCAACGCGTGCGTGCGCGTGCGCACCGAGCTCGCGCCGGAGGCGCTCCTCGATGTGTGCAAGGGGGTAGAACGCGCGCTCGGGCGGGTCCCCGGCGGGATCCGCCATGGCCCGCGGCCCATCGACCTCGACCTACTGCTGCTGGGCGCCACCCGGCTCAGCACCGAACGGCTGACCCTGCCGCATCCCGAGGTCGTCGGCCGACGGTTCGTGCTCGTGCCCTTGCTCGAGCTCGACCCCGACCTCGTCGTGCCCGGGGTCGGGCGTCTGGCCGACGCGCTCGCCGGACTGGGTGACGGGCAGGCGGTCCGGCGCGTGGGATCGCCGCTGCTCTGAGGCGTGCCCTACCCTCCAATTGGGTGCGAACGGATTCCAAGTCGATCATGCTTCACGGCCGTGCGCTGACCTACGTGCAGGAGGGGTCTGGGCCGGTGCTCCTGCTCATCCACGGGATGGCTGGGACGCTCGAGAACTGGCAGGAGGTGATCGAGTCGCTCGCCCGGCGCTACACCGTGGTCGCGCCCGACCTCCCCGGCCATGGCGGATCGGCGCCGGGCGGCGGGGATTACTCCCTCGGCGCGCTCGCCACCGGCCTGCGCGATCTCCTCGTCGCGCTCGGACACGAGCGGGCGAGCCTCGTCGGACATTCGCTCGGGGGTGGGATCGCCATGCAGATGG
>DATCEM010000059.1:0-5010 GCA_036510175.1 Solirubrobacteraceae bacterium
GCGCACGCGTCATTCGCGCGAGGCCTACGACTCGCTGCGTGAGCACTTCGGCGAGAAGCTCTTCGAGCCGACCATCCGCGCCTCGATCGCCTACGCGGAGTCGGCCGAGCGAGCCCTGTCGATTCTCGATTACCGCCCCGACCTCGGGCTCGACTACCTGCTCGTCGGCGACGAGCTGCTCAAGCGCCTGGGGATGACCAAGGCACGCCGGCGGCTGGCCCCGATGCTGAACGGCGCGCGCGCCGACCATCGACCGGCGTAAGCAGCCCAGATCGACCCACAGGAGGTTCCCCCGATGGAAACGACCGCGCCGGCGCAACAGAAGCCGAAGCTCGATCCCCTGCGCCACCACCAGCACTACCAGAACAGCGACGGATCGCCGTACGCCGGGGGGAGCAGCTTCATGGAGCGCGTCTCCGAGGGCGTCGCGAGCGGGATGGGAACGGTCGGCTTCCTGCTCGTGAGCTCGGGGGTGATCCTCGCCTGGGTGCTCTCCAACCACGTGGTCCATTTCCTGAGCCGATCATGGACCGGGCTGCTCAACGGCAGCGGGTTCGATCCCGCGCCGTTCATCCTCCTCAATCTTGTCTTTTCGGCCGTCGCCTTCTACACGGGAGCGCTCGTGATCATCGCCCAGAAGGCCCAGACGCGCACCGACAAGGCCAACGAGGAGGCCTCGGCGCGCCATCGCGACGAGCTCTCGAAGTTCCAGAACGACCTGCTGCAGCAGAACACCGACCTGACCAAACAGATCCACGCCCTGGCCGAGAAGGTGCACACCCTGACCGAGCAGGTCCACGCGGCGACCTGCACCCCGCGTCCCTCGAGCTGACGCTCACCGCCCGCGTGGGGACGGCAGCCTAGCTGCGGCCGGCGGGGACCTGAGCGTCCCACCCCTGCCGCAGGAGCTGGAGCAGCGCTTCCGCTGGGTGGGCTCCGGAGGCGGCGAGAGTCCGCTCGACCACGAAGGTCGGCACCGCGCTGATGCCCAGCCGCTGCGCGGTCCGCTCGTCCTCGCGAACGTCGTCGGCGTAGCGCTCGCCGGCGAGCGTCTCGGTTACCTCGTCCGCGGCAAGCCCGACCTCCGCGGCCAGGGCGGCGAGCGTGTCGTGGTCGCTGATGAGCTTGCCCTCGCTGAAGTAAGCGAGCAGTAGGCGCTCCTTCATCGCGTCCTGGAGGCCGTGCGCCTCGGCGAGGTGGACGAGCCGGTGGGCGTCGAAGGTGTTGGCCCGGCGCGCGGTGTCGAAACGGAAGGCGAGGCCTTCGCCGGCCGCCAGCTCCACCAGGTGCTTCTGGCGCTCACGCGCCTCCTCGATCGTCATGCCGTACTTCTCGGCCAGATGCGCGGCGAGCTCGCCCTCGTATACGCGCGGGGCCGTCGGGTCGAGCTCGAAGCTCCGCCACCTCACCTGCACCTCGTCAGCGTGCTCGAACTCCGCCAGGGCGGCCTCGAAGCGGCGCTTACCGACGTAGCACCAGGGGCAGGCGATGTCTGACCAGATCTCGACGTGCACGGGACATTCATTTTAGCGAGGCCGGGTCGTGCCCCCGAGACGCTCCGAGGGTCGTCCAATCGTCCGGAAAGCGCACTTCGACTCAGAACCGGCCGGCGCGGCGTCGAATGTGGTCTCCCATGACCAGTTACGCCGACCAACCGAAGCGTACTTTCGCCTTGTTGCGCAGCCGCGTGATCCGCGGCGCGGCACTCACCCTGGCCAGCGGTGCCGCCTTTCTCTTCCTCGGCAGTGCCTGCGCGCTGGCCGACGGCGGGCAGACGATCGCCGGCGCCACGCCGGTCGTCCTCGGCCAGCTCGAGTTCGGCAACACCGCCAACGGCTCGGTGACCACCGACGGCGCCGACGGTTACGAGTCCTACTGGGCGCTCGAGGTGACCAACGGCGACGACGTGACCATCGCCTGGCAGGCCCCCCTCGACGTGAACGGCAACGGTCCGCTCCTCTCGGCCTATGAGGTGGGCACCAACGACGCCGCTGTCGAGGATGCCAATCCCGACGAGTCCGACACCCTGGGCGCCAACGGGCAGGACGTCATGACCTTCACCGCGGACGAGACCGGCATCATGCCCCTCCAGTTCGAGTCCAACGAGTGCTGCGATGAATCGGTGCCCGGCCCGTATCAGTTCACCGCGACGATCACCCACGCCGTCGCGCTCACCGTTCCCACCGTGTCCTCGCTCTCGGCCAAGGGAACGCTCAACGTCAGCGTCGAGAACCCGGACGGAGCGCGCATCTCCGACCCCGCGCTGACCGTCGCTCTCCAGGTCGAGGCCTCAGGCCAATCCTGGAGCACGATCGGCACGGCATCGCCGACCGGCGGCACGGCGAACATCGCCTACACGGTGCCTTCCTCGCTCGAAGGCAAGACGGTGCAGCTCCAGGCGCTGGCGCAAGGCGCCGCCTATCAGACGCAGACGAGCGGCTCGCAGTCGGTCACCGTCGCCGCGAGCGGGAGTCGAGGCGGATCGGGACCGGGCACCGGATCACGGAAGGGATCGGGCCGCGTCGCGCGCACCGGCGCCGCGTGCGTCGTCCCCAGCCTCATGGGCAAGAAGCTGAGCTCCGCCCGCCACGCGCTCAAGGGTTCCCGCTGCCGCCTCGGCCGCCTGCGCCATGCGCGGGCGAGCCGCAAGGGACGCGGTCGTGTCATCTGGCAGAGCGCCGTACCCGGATCACACGTGCGCCATGGCACGAAGGTGAACCTCGTCGTCGGCCGCTAGGCCCGGCCCGCCGGCCTAGCCCCACCCGGCCCCGCCACATCGCCCTACAGCTCCCGCACGTCGGCCCCCTGGGACTCGAAGGGCACGCGCAGCACGCGGGCCCAGTCGCCGGTCTCCTTGGCGAGGCGCTCGACGAGGCGACCGGTCTGCTCGAAGTGCGACCACACGAGCACCGTCGGCCCCGCCCCGGAGATCGTCGCCCCGAGGGCCCCGAGGGCCACGGCGCGCTCCAGCAGCTCCGCCGATCGGGGATAGAGATGCGCGCGGTAGGGCTGGTGCAGGCGGTCGTGGAGCGCCGAGGAGACAGACCCCCAGTCTCCCGTCGCCAGGCCCAAGGCGAGGAGCGAGGCGTGGCCGACGTTGAACACCGCATCGGCCAGCGGCACGAGCTCGGGGAGCGCCGCGCGGGCCGCTTCGGTGCGCACCGGCGCCTCGGGCACCACGAGCACGGCCTCGAGGCCGAGGGGCACCTCGAAGCGCCACGGGTGCCCTCCGGCACAGATCACGAATCCTCCCCCGAAGGCTGCGGCAACATTGTCCGGGTGACCCTCGAGCTCGGTCGCCAGGGCCCGGACGTCGGCGTCGAGCTCGAACATGTGGTCGGCCGCCATCAGCCCCGCGACGATGGCGGCGGCGCTCGACCCGAGTCCACCGGACATGGGGATCCGCGAGGTGATGCGGAAGGTGAACGCATCGCTCGGGTGTAACCGCTCGAAGGCGCGGACCACGAGGTTGGTCGCGTCGCGCGGGACATCGAGATCGGTCTCCACGGCGAACGTCCCCGTCTCGAGCACCTCGACCTCGAGGTGGAGCGCGAGGGCCGCCGCCATGACGTCGAATCCGGGACCCAGGTTCGCCGAGGAGGCGGGCACGCGTACGACCCGGCGCCGACCCAGGGTCATCCGAGGACGGCCCGCTCGATCGCGGCCAGGTCGGCGTTGCAGGGCACCACGCTGCCGGCGCGCTCGAGCGCCGTCTGGGGATCCTTCAGGCCATGGCCGGTGAGCACGCAGACCACGCGCTCGGCGCCCCGGGCTCCGTGGGCGAGGAGCCCGGCCACGCTCGCCGCCGACGCGGGCTCGCAGAACACGCCCTCCCGCTCGGCGAGGAACCGGTAGGCCTCGAGGATCTGCGCGTCGGTGACCGCCTGGATCGCGCCGTCGGACGAGGTCATCGCGTTCATCGCGTCCTCCCACCGCGCGGGATTACCGATGCGGATCGCGCTGGCGATGGTCTCCGGGTGCTCGACCGGAGCTCCGAAGACCAGCGGTGCCGCACCCGCGGCCTGGAATCCGAGCATCCGCGGTCGGTGGCCGACCTCCTGGAAGCCCTTCCAGTAGGCGGTGATGTTGCCCGCGTTCCCCACGGGGATGCACAGCGCGTCGAGCTCGCCGAGCTCGTCGATGATCTCGAAGGCCGCCGTCTTCTGCCCTTCGATCCGGAACTCGTTGACCGAGTTCACGAGCGCCACCGGATGGCGAGCCGCGAGCTCGCGCACGAGCGCCAGGGCGACGTCGAAGTTGCCCCGCAGGGCGATCACCCGGGCGCCGTGCATGAGCGCCTGCGCGAGCTTTCCCGTGGCGATCTTGCCCTCGGGGACGATCACCGCACCCCGGAGCCCGGCGCGAGCGGCGTAGGCGGCGGCGCTGGCCGCCGTGTTCCCCGTCGAGGCGCAGATGATGGCGTCGGCTCCTTCGCGCACCGCGGCCGAGACCGCGCAGGTCATCCCCCGGTCCTTGAAGGACCCCGTCGGGTTCGCGCCCTCGAGCTTGAGCCAGACCTCTATTCCCGCCCGCTCGGACACTCGCGGAGCAGCCACGAGCGGCGTCGAGCCCTCGTCCAGGGTGACCACGGGGTCACCCGGCGCGAAGGGCAGGTGATCGCGGTAGCGCTCGATCAGGCCCGGCATCGGCGCTATCCGAACTCCTGCTCGAGAACCCGGATCGCCCGCGGCGGCGCGCGCAGCGCGTCGAGGCCGGAGATGAGCTCCATCGCCGCGAAGAAGCGCGATTCGAGGACCGGGTGCACGACCATCACGAGCCGCGCCTGATGACGAAGCCCCTTCTGGACCACCGATTTGACCGACACGTCCTGGAGCGCGAGGAGCTGGGCCACCTGGGCGAGCACGCCCGACTCGTCGGCCACCTCGAGGTGCAGGTAGAAGGCCGACACCACGTCCTCGATGATCGGCAGGCGCTGAATCGCCGCCGGCGTCGAGGCCGGCGGGATCATCGCGCTGATCACGTCGCCGAGGACGGCGGTCGCGGTCTGCG
>DATCEM010000060.1:0-6915 GCA_036510175.1 Solirubrobacteraceae bacterium
ATCCGGCGCCGGACGCGGCGCAGGAGGGCTGAGCTCGCTCAGCCCTCGACGCGGCGGTGCAGCGGCGTGTGACCGCGCTTGCCGGCCGGCTCGATGAGCTCGACGATGCGCAGGCAGTAGGCGGTGCGCTGCGCGAGCACGATGGTGCAGCCGAGCAGCGCGGCGAGCTCGCGGGTGCTGAAGGGCTCGTGCGGGAGGTCGGGGAGGGCGTGGAGAACGTCCTGCGGGCCGCTGATCTCGACGCGCTCGAGGACCTCGACGAGCCGGCGCTCACCCGGGTCCCGTCTGCGCCACCCGGAAGTGTCGGGCTGCGCGGCACGGACGTGATCCTCACGCAGGAGGAGGACTTCGATGGTCAGGTTGGGATGGGAGAGCAGGGAGGGGAAGGCCACGAGCTTGTCGAGCACGTCGACGGCGCTCGCGCGCCGCGGCGAGCGGCGGGTGGAGACGATCTCCCCATGCTCGTCGGTGCGCACGATCCGCCGCTCGGCGGCCACCGGGTGGACGATGCGAACGCGATGCTCGTCGAGGAGGGCGTCGAGCTTGCGTCCGAGCGCGCCGAATCCGCCCGTCTGCACCTCGACGAGCTCCCCGTCGGCGCGAACGAGATCGATGACAAATCCTTCGATCGCCACCTCCAGGCGGTCCCCCGGTCTCGCCAGCAGCGCCTTGACGGCGGCGTGGAGCGGCCCTTCGCGCAGCACGCCGATGCTCGACACCACCGACAGGCTAGTCCGAGGGGCGGCGGGCGACGGTATCCTCACACGCTCCGGAGCCGTCATCGGCGAAACAGTTATGCACGCACTGCGGATTCTCCTTCGGCCGGTCGGTTACCTCGCGTTCGTGGTGGCCCTGATGGCGCTGTCGCTGGCGGCGAGGGTCATGGGCGAGGACGACGAGCTCGGTTTCTTCTCCGCCCGTCTGGCCAAGATGCTCTGGGCCTACCCGGAGGTGACGCGACGGGGCGTCCAGACGGCGTGGGTGGTGTGGGCCGTGCTCTTCGTGGTCGCGATCACTCCGATCGATCCGATCGCTACCCGGTGGGACGAGGTCGCCCTCGGGGCTGCCGCGCTCCTCGTCCTCTGGCGCCGGCACTTCGGCGGGCACCGAGTCGGGCGTTGAGGTTCTCGAGCGCCTGCTCGAGACCGACCTCGGAGGGGTCGAGGTCGCGCATCGCCGCGGCCAGCCGATATTCGGCGAAGTAGCCGGGTTCCACAGCACACGCCTGGGCGATGAGCTCCATCGAGCGCACCGACGGCTTGTCGTGCCCGTTGGCGAGCATGTTGATGTGGGCGTGGGTGATCCCCTTCTCGGCGCGCCCGCGGGTGGCCTCGGCGAGTGCGCGATAGGTCAAGCCACGCGTCTGCATCAGGTCCCGCAGGGCGTCACCGAAGGGCTTATCGCTGGTCGCGCACAGTTGATCTTCGGCGTGGTGAGGTGGTGAGTGATCCTTGACCGACCCATCATAGCTTGGTAGGCTATTCACCTAACAACGATGGAAGAACCATTCGTCTATGGGCTTCCGTCAGCTTGTACTGCCCGAACCTCTGGGGCGCCGTACATCTCGGGGCACGGGATCACGGAACAGGCCTCGCACCTCGGGGCAGGCGGGCCGTCCGGCCCGTCGGGTGCGGGGCCTGTAACCCGCCCGGGGCGCGCTCAGCGCCGGTGCAGCGAGCGGAACTCGTCGAGCGCCTCCTCCTCCTGCACGCGACCGCGGTCGATGCGGCCGACTGAGAGATCGTGGGCGGCGTCGCGGCACCAGAACCCGGGGTGGCGGCGCAGCCACCGTTCGGCGTCGCGCTGCGCCATCTCGATCAGCGCCTCGGTGAACTCGCTGTCGAACATGAGAAAGGAGAGCAGCTCGCCGCGCGACCGCGTGCGGCCCCCGAGGACCCGCGAGAGCAGCACGTAGTCGGGATCGAGGAGCCCGCGAGCCCCGCTGAAGCGCCGCTCGAACACCTCGTCGGCCAGGCGCCCGATCTCGCCCCGGCGCCGCGGCGAGACGAGGGCGTAGGAGATCGGCCGGTAGGGCCGGTGACCCCGCGCGAGGCGGTAGGCGCGCGCCGCGCGTGAGGTACCCCCGCTGCTGGCGTCGTCGGCAAAGAACGAGTTGATCGCCGCGAGCCGGCGAAGGTCGTTACCGACCTGGTCGACGAGCAGCCCGTCGATCACGTTGGCCGCGACATCGGCGATCCGCGGCTCGTGCTGCGAGCTCGCGCGGGGGGTGGCGGCGGCGAAGGGCTCAAGTCCGACGACGATCACGCGCTCGGCTCCGAGGTGCAGCGCCGGTTTGATCGGACTGTTGAGCCGCGTGCCCCCGTCGATGTAGTGGCCCCGGGCGGTGCGCGGGGTGGTGATCTCGACCGCGGGAAAGAGCAGCGGGATCGCCGCCGAGGCCCGGACGTGCTCGCCCCGCAGGCGCGTCTTGACGTAGCGCAGGCCCTCATCGACATGCCCCGGCGCGCCGTCGCGGCAGGCGACGAAGGCGACCGGGCCACCGGAGGCAAGCGAGGTCGCCACGACGCAGACCGAGTCGACCACTCCCCGCTCGACGTTGCGTGCGAGCATCCGCCAGTCGGTCCAGCGGTCAAGGCTGTCGCGCAACGGTGTCGGATCGAGGAGGCTCGCGAGGCTCACCCGGTAGACGCCGGCGATGTGGGCGAGCAGGCGCAGCATGGTCCGGGCGCCGCCGCCGCCCGCGATCGGCGCGATGACGTCTCCCTTGCGCAGGTCGCGCCAGCGCCCGAGGGCCTCCGAGACCTGCTCGTAGACCGGTAGGTGGGCGAGCGAGGCGAGCGTCGTCGCGTTGATCGCCCCCACGCTCGTGCCGCAGTACACCGACACGCGCTCACCGCGGGCTTCGAGCGCCGGGAGGAGCACCGAGAGCGCACCGATCTCGTACGCCCCTCGGGCGCCGCCGCCGGGGAGCACGACGGCGACTGTCGGGCGTGCGGCGTTGCCACTGCCCTTCGCCTGGCTGCTCCCCACGACGACTCGCCCGTGTTAGGCGAACTGCTCCACGACGTGCAGCCCGCGCCGGTGGCCGGCGTCGCGGCGGGGTCGCGACCGCGTGGAGCGTGCTCGGGTGTTTCCCGTCTCGAGCTCCGTGATCGCATCCTCGAGCGCGTCGCCCAGGCGCTCGACGCCCGGCAGCGCGCGAGGATCGGCGTAGCAGGCGAAATGAGCCCCGCTGTCGTAGGTCATCACGCCGATCGAGAGGGCGTGCCGGTCGGGGATGGGTATCACCGGGTAGATCGATTGGACGCGACCGCCCGCGGCGTAGAGCGGTATCCGCGGCCCGGGGATGTTGGACACGGTCAGGTTGTACAGGCGCGGACTCGCCGCCAGACGGGCGGCGCGATCCTTGATCGGCTCCGGGCACAGGCCGAGGCCGGATAGGAGCAGCGCGCTCCCTTCGATCCTCCCGTTCGCCTTCAGCGCTCCCATCGCGGCCACTACTCGCTCGAGGCGCTCGCCGGGCCGTTCGCTGGAGATCGGGAGCTCGATGAAGCCGAAGGTGATCCTGTTGCCCGTCGCCGCCTCACCGTCGCCGGCGCGCACGTTGACGGGCACCATCGCCCGCAGGTCGATGGGCTCTTCGCCCCGCTCGCGGGCGAAGCGACGCAGCGCGCCCGCGGAAGCCGCGAGGACGATGTCGTTGAGCTTGACCTGCCTGCGGTCCTTGAGGCGCAGCAGGCGGTCGAGCTCGAAGCGGCGGGTGACGAGCGTGCGCCCGGGGCCGATCTCGGGATTCAGGTAGGGCTCGGGCGCGCGCCTCAGGGTGTCCTCGGCCAGCGACAGCGCAGCCCGCCGCAGCGTGTCGGCGACGCGGATGCTCCGCGCCGGCGACCGGCCGAGCTCGACCATCTTCCGCGTCGCCCGGAACTGCTCGAGGGCGGTGTCGGCGACGGCGCAGAGCGCGAGCCGGGCGGGCCTCTCGGTGCGCCCCGGCGTCCACTGCGCCGGCGTCGGCACAGCGGCGTCGGGGCTCAGATCGAAGAGGAGCATCCCGATCTCGACGGCCGCGATCCCGTCGGCCATCGCGTGATGGATCTTGCCGAGGACCGCGGCGCGTCCGCCGGTCAAGCGGGGAACGAGGACGATCTCCCACAGCGGGCGGTCGCGGCGCAGCGGGCGGGTGAAGAAGCTGTCGGTCGCGCGGTGCACGGCGGCGTCGTCGAGCAGGCCGGGCAGCACCTTGACGTGGTTGGCGAGTTGGAAGCTCGGGTCATCGCGCCACACCGGCTCGCCCGCGGCGAGCGGCATCGGGACCACGCGCTGGCGGAATCTCGGTGAGAGGTGCAGGCGCCCCGCGATCCGCGACGCCATCTCGGCGGTGTCGAGTGCCTCGCATCCCTCGGGAAGCTCGATGATGGAGAACCAGCCGACGTGCATATGGGCGGTCTCAGACTCCACCCGCAGGAAGCTCGAGTCCATGGCCGACAGTCGCGTCACCCGGGAAATGCTGAAGCCGGCGCGCGCGTGCGTCTATGGCCGGGTGGACAAGAAGATCGCCGCTCGGGCCGATCGCCGTGCAGCTCGCGCCGGAGGTGTTGGGCGCATCAGCGATGAACGTAACGTTGTGCTCTCTATCCGGATACAACGTTACGTGGATTGCGGCTCGTCGAGCTGGCAACGGGGGGCTTGCGCATCGATCGGCTCCCTCGAATGCGCCCCCCGCACCTGAGTAACCTGATGCTGTGAAGAAAAGCACGATCCGATGAGCGCATTCCGCGGCCAGGGCCTCGGCTCGACGCACGGCGCCGGGCCGGGCAGCGTGCGCCAGGCGTACGGCTCCAAGAAGAAGCCGCCGCCGCTCATGGATCCGACCCGGGAGCGAGACCGCGGGCGGATCCTGCGGCTCTTCGCCCCCTACAAGTGGCGGCTCATTGCCGTGCTCTCGCTGATCATCTTCGGAGCCGGGCTGAGCATGATCTCGCCATTCCTGGTCAAGGACGCGCTCAACGACGGGATCCTCAAGCACGAGACGACGATCCTCGCCGAGGTGGTGGCCGGGATGATCGCCATCGCCATCGTCACCGCGGAGCTCAGCGTCTGGCAGACCTACGTCTCCAACGTGGTCGGCCAGCGCGTGATGCACGACCTGCGCGCCGCCGTCTACCGGCGCCTGCAGCGGATGTCGCTGGCCTTCTTCACGCGTACGCGCACCGGCGAGGTTCAGTCCCGGATCGCCAACGATATCGGCGGCCTCGACAACGTCGTGACCACGACGGCGACGTCGATCGCCCAGAACGCCACCACGGTGATCGCGGCGGTCGTGGCCATGTGCATCCTCAACTGGCGCCTGGCGTTGATCTCGCTGATCTTCGTCCCCCTGTTCGTCTACATGACCCGGCGCGTGGGCAAGATGCGGCGCAAGATCACCACCGAGCAGCAGCGGCGGCTCGCCAACCTCTCCGCCCTGGTCGCCGAGTCGCTCTCGGTGTCGGGGATCATGCTCGGTAAGACCATGGGCCGCGGCGACGACCTCGCTGCGCGCTTCACCGCCGAGTCCAACGACGTCGCCGACCTCGAGGTCCGCTCGCGGATGGCCGGGCGGTGGGTGATGTCCTCGATCCAGATGACCTTCGCCATCCAGCCGGCGATCGTCTACTGGCTCGCCGGGCAGAGCTTCCTCGGCGGCTCGATCTCGGTCGGGACGATAGTCGCCTTCGCCACGCTCCAGACCAGGCTTCTCTTCCCGATCGGGTCGCTGCTCGGGGTCGGCGCCGACGTCGAGGCGTCGATGGCGCTCTTCGACCGCATCTTCGAGTACCTCGACCTTCCGGTCGACATCGTCGAGGCCGAGCACCCGGTCGAGTTGCGCGCCGAGGAGATGCTCGGCGAGGTGCGTTTCGAGAACGTCTCCTTCAAGTACACCGCCGACCAGAAGGACTGGACGCTCGCCGACATCGACCTGGTGGTGCCGGCGGGGACCCGGACGGCGGTGGTGGGCGAGACGGGGGCGGGCAAGACCACGCTCGGCTATCTCGTCGCCCGCCTCTATGAGCCTCAGCAGGGTCGGGTGACGATCGACGGCGTGGACGTCCGCGACGCCAGCCTGGCGTCGCTCGCGGCGGCAGTAGGGGTGGTCTCCCAGGAGACCTATCTCTTCCATGCGAGCGTGCGCGAGAACCTGCGCTTCGCGCGTCCCGACGCCAGCGACGAGGAGATCGAGGACGCGGCGCGGGCCGCGCGGATCCACGATCTCATCGCTTCGCTGCCCGAGGGCTACGACACCATCGTCGGCGAGCGCGGTTACCGTTTCTCCGGGGGCGAGAAGCAGCGGATGGCCATCGCCCGCACCGTCCTGCGCAATCCCCCGGTGCTCGTACTCGACGAGGCGACGAGCTCGCTCGACACCCAGACCGAGTACGCGGTACAGGAAGCGCTGGAGAACCTGTCGCAGGGGCGCACGACGATCACCATCGCCCACCGGCTCTCGACCGTGCGCGACGCCGAGCAGATCGTCGTGCTCGACAATGGGCGGATCATCGAGCGCGGCACCCACGATGAGCTCCTCGAGCGCGGCGGGGCCTACTCGACGCTGGTCGCCCGGGACGTGACCGCGTCGGCGGTGGTGGGCCCCGGGGGCGCAGGGCCCGTGGAGTAGCGCCGCCGGAACTCGGGTAAGTAGGCGTCATGTCGCGGTGGCGCACTCGGGCTCGGTGGACGGTCTTTCTCGCGTTCCTCGCCGGTTCGCTGCTCCCCGGTCTCCTGTCGGCGGCGCCCGCGCAGGCGATCGCTCCTTCAGGGTCCTTCATTCGGGTGACCAAGACCGATCCCGTCTACGTGGTCATCGGCGGCGCCCCCGTGCACGTCGAGAGCTGCGCGCCCCTTGGGGGCTGCCCGGGAATCAAGGTGATCTCGAGCTTGGCCGGGTACGCGGCAGTGCCCGCCAACGGCTCGTTC
>DATCEM010000061.1:0-2546 GCA_036510175.1 Solirubrobacteraceae bacterium
CGGGCAGGCCGGTGAGCTCGGAGAGGGCCGTCTGGTACTCGAACATCGCCTGGAGCCCACCCTGGGAGATCTCGGGCTGGTAGGGCGTGTACGGGGTGAGGAACTCCGAGCGCTCGATGATCGCGTCGACCAGCGCGGGAACGTAGTGGTCGTACATCCCGGCGCCGAGGAACGACAGCTCGTCTTCGCTGGAGACGTTGCGCGCCGCCAGCGCTCTGAGCTCCTCGTAGACCTCCTGCTCGGAGAGGCCGGGACCGAGTGCCGGGTCGGCGCCCGTGAGCCGCAGGCGGGCGGGAATGTCGGCGAACAGGTCCTCGACCGAGCTCACGCCGATCTCCGCCAGCATCTCGCGCCGGTCCGCCTCGGTCGCGGAGACGTAGCTGCTCATGCGAGCAACGCCCGGTAGGCGGCGGCGTCGAGGAGCGAGCTCGCCTCGTCGGGATCGGCGAGCTTGACCTTGACCAGCCAGCCTTCGCCGTAGGGCTCATCGTTGATCGTCTCCGGACTATCCGCCAGCGCCGTGTTCACCTCGACGATCTCGCCCGACATCGGCGCGACCACGTCGGAGACCGCCTTGACCGACTCGACCTCGGTGTATGGCTCGTCCTTGCTCACCGTGCCGCCGACCGCGGGCGGCTCGAAGAACACGACCTCGCCGAGCGCCTCCTGGGCATACCAGGTGATCCCAAAGGTCGCGACGCCGTCCTCCACCCGCGCCCAGTCGTGCTCGGGGTGGTACAGGAGGTCGTCGGGATAGCTTGCGTCGGACATGCCGTTCATGGTCCCTTCGGGCGGTAGAGGGGCTTGCCTTCGATTACTGCCGGGCGAGTGGTGCCGCGCACGTCGATCTCGAGCCGGCCACCCGGCTCCGAGCGCTCCGAAGCGACGTATCCCATCCCGATTCCTCGCTCCAGGCAGGGCGAGAAGGTTCCGCTGGTCACTACCCCGCCACCGAGGATCGGGTTCCCCTGGCGGGCGATCCCCGGTCCCTCCACGGCGAAGGCTACGAGCTTCTCTGGCGTGCCGGCGGCCCGTGCCGCCGCGACCGCCTCGGCGCCGATGTAGCCGGTCCCGTCCTTGCAGCACCAGCCCAGGCCGGCTTCGATCGGGTTGCGGTGCACGTCCATGTCGTTGCCGTAGAGGTGAAAGCAGACCTCGAGCCGGAGCGTGTCCCTCGCCCCCAGGCCGCAGGGCTGGGCGCCGCCGCTCACCAGAGCATCCCAGACCGCGGGCGCGTGCTCGGGATCGAGCAGGAGCTCCACCCCGTCCTCGCCGGTATACCCGGTGCCGCATACGAACATGGGCACACCGGAGACGTCGCGCTGGCAGCAGTGCATGCGTGGCGGCAGCGGGCCGTCGGCGAGCCCGCGCACGAGCTCGCGCGCGCCCGGCCCCTGCACCGCGAGCATGGCGAACTCGGGGGCGCAGTCGATCACGTCAACGTCGAAGGAGGCCGCCCGCTCCTGCATCCACGCCAGGTCGTGCTCGTGGTTGGCGGCGTTGGTGATCGTCAGGAACTCGCAGGCCGCGAGACGATAGGTGAACAGGTCATCGAGGATCCCCCCGTCCTCGCGGCAGAGCAAGCTGTACTGGGCGCCCCCTTCGGGGATCCGCCGCACGTCGTTGGAGAGCACGCGCTGGAGGAACGCCTCCGCCTCCGGGCCCCGCGACTGGACCTGCCCCATGTGCGAGACGTCGAACACGCCGACCTCGCGGCGTACCGCGAGGTGCTCGTCGCGGATCCCCGTGTACTGGACGGGCATCTCCCAGCCGGCGAACGGGACGAGCCGGGCACCCGCGGCCGCATGACGCTCGTAGAGCGCGGTCCGGCGGAGGGCGGTCTCGGCGGTCGAGGGCACTCCTCTGCAGGCTAGTACACGCGCTGGTCCGATCGGCACTCCGAAGCACGGACGGGTGGTACGGTCCGCCGGGGTCCGGAGCTCAACGACGGGGAGGCGGGGAGATGCAGTCGAGTCAACGAATGGGGGTTCGCCCGGCCCGTGCTCACGAGAACGGCGATTGCGGGGCTGATCGACGGCCGACCGCCGCGACTCTGCTCGCACCGCTCCTCGTGCTCACGACATGCCTGACGCTCCTCCTGTCCGGTGCCATGAGCGCGTCGGCGCAGGGCGCCACCGGAACTCCCGCGGCCACCTATGACCCTGCTAACGCATCCCAGGACGTCTACTGGGAAGCGAGCGACGGATCGCTCCACGAGGACGCCTGGACGCCGAGCACAGGATGGCTCACGTACTCGATCACCGCCCCTGGCACGCTCGCCTCCGCTCCCACCGCCATCTATGACGCGAACGACGGTTCCCAGGACGTGTACTGGAAAGGCGCCGACGGATCGCTACGCGAGGACGCCTGGAAGCCGACCACCGGATGGCTCCTCTACACGGTCACAGGCCCCGGAGTACTCACCTCCGCACCCACCGCCACCTACGACCCGAACGACATTTCGCAGGATGTGTACTGGAAAGGCGCCGACGGATCGCTACGCGAGGACGCCTGGAAGCCGACCACCGGATGGCTCCTCTACACGG
>DATCEM010000062.1:0-2616 GCA_036510175.1 Solirubrobacteraceae bacterium
CCGCCTCCCATGTCCGCCCGTGCGCAGGCCACCGTTCCCACCGCGGTCGGCAGTGCGGCGGCGACCGCACCGAACCCGAGCCCGGCCATCGACATGGACTGGGACGACGAGGACGAGGCGACGCAGATCTTCGACAAGGCCGACGACGCCACGATCGCCGGACACTCGGCTCCGGTGCACGCCGCGCCCGTGCCCGCGGCAGGGGCGCCCCCGCCTGCGGCGGCCAAGCCCAACAAGTCCACGCTGCTCGGCCTGACGGCGCCGATGGCGCCGCCTCCCCCGCCCTCCACGTCCCAGCCGCGCCCGACTCCGCCACCGCCGCCGCCCAATTTCCGTGCGTCGAACGCACCCTCGCCCGGGGGTTTCCCGCCACCGCCCACGATCAACCCCGCGCCGCCGCCGCCCGTCACGCAGCAGGGCCTCGGGATGAACCCGTTCATGTCGAGCCCGTCGGCCGCTCCGCCGCCGCCGCCCCCGACGATGGCGATGCACCAGGCGAACCCGCTGATGGGTCTCCCCGCGCCGGCGCCGCTGCCGATGCCGCGCCCGCTGTCGGTTCCCGAATACCGCCCGCCTCCCCGCAACATGGAGGCGACCGCGCTGGTCCGACCGCAGCAGAGCCGCACCGGCTTGTGGATCGCGCTGGCGCTGGTGGGCGTCGCGGCGATCGGCGTGGCGGTGTTCCTGCTCATGCCCCGCAGTGGACGCATCGCCATCAACGTGACCGACGCGAAGAACGGCGCCGTCAACCGCGTCAACATCTTCGTCGACGGCCGCAAGACGCCCTGCGAAACGGCGCCGTGCATCGTCGATCAGGTGAGCGCCGGGTCTCACGAGGTGAAGGTCCTGGCCGACGGCTACGACACCACGCCCTCGCAGTCCATCAACGTCGAGTCGGGCAAGGACGCGACGGCGACCTTCTCGCTGGCGAGCGCGGCGAAGGCGAGCGGCCTCAAGGTGAACAGCGCGCAGGCCGGCGTGAAGCTCTACGTCGACGACAAGGAGATCGGCCCGCTGCCGCAGGAGATCCGGGATCTGCCCCCTGGCGACCACGTCCTCCGCCTCGCCGGCTCCGAGCGCTACCAGCCGCTCGAGAAGCACGTCACGGTCGACAAGGACAGCGTGCAGGATCTCGGGACGCTCACGCTGAAGGTCCTGAAGGGCAAGGCGACGATCTCGCTCGGCACGCCGGGCGCGCGCGTCTTCCTCGTCAGCGGTGCGGATCGGCGCGAGCTGCCGATGCTGCCCATTTCGGTCGACATCGACACGGCGAAGACCTGGGCCCTGCAGGGCACGAAGCTCGGCTTCGTCGACTACAATCAGCCCATCACGTTCGACGACGGGCAGGCCGAGAAGAGCTACACGGTGACCCTCGATCCGAAGGGGGCCGCGGTCGCCACCCCCACGCCGGCCTACAACCCGCCGCCGAGCAATCCGACGCCGACCCCGACCCCGACCCCGACGCCAACGCCGGCCGCGACGCCCTCCGAGGGTGGCGGCGAGGCGTTCCTCAACATCAACTCCATCCCGCCGTCGACCTGCTTCCTCGACGGACGCTCGCTCGGGAGCACGCCCAAGGTGCACGTGACGGTGAAGCCGGGGGCTCACACCGTGAAGTTCGTGAACTCCGATCAGGGCCTGACGAAGACCATCTCGGTCAACGTGGGCGCGGGAGAGACCAAGCCCGCCGTCGCCAAGCTGCAGTAGCCACCCTGCCGCAGCTGATACTCTGGAGGCGGGATGCCTCCGCCCGCCTCGCCGCCGCGCTTGCTCGTCGTCGACGACGAGCCCGGCCTGCGTGAGATGCTGGCCATCCTGTTCCGTCGGGAGGGGCTCGACGTGACGCTGGCCCCGGGCTTCGCCACGGCGCGGGACGCCGTGCACAACGCGCCGGAGCCCTACGCCGTCGTGCTGACGGATCTGCTCATGCCCGACGGCAACGGGATGGACCTGCTGACGCTCGTGAAGCAGCGGACCGCGCGCACGGAGGTCATCGTGATGACCGCGCACGGGGACGTCGACACCGCCATCGAGGCGATGAAGCGGGGCGCGTACGATTTCGTGACGAAACCCTTCGCGACGACCGAGCTGCGGGCGCTCGTCCACAAAGCCCTCGAGAAGCGAGCCATCGTCGCCGAGAACGAGCAACTCCGCGCGCAGCTCGGACGCGAGCGCGGGCGGGAGGTCCTCGGGCCCTCGGAGGGGATGCGCCGGATCCTCGAGGTGGTCCAGCGCATCGCCACCGCCCGCACGACGGTCCTGGTGACCGGCGAGAGCGGGACGGGCAAAGAGCGCATCGCCCGGGCGATCCACGAGGCCAGCGAGCGTCACGACAAGCCTTTCCTGGTCATCAACTGCGGCGCCATCCCCGAGGCGCTCATGGAGGCGGAGCTCTTCGGCCACGAGCGAGGCGCCTTCACCGGCGCGATCGCGACCCGACGGGGCATCTTCCGCGAGGCGGAAGGGGGCACGGTGCTGCTCGACGAGATCGGCGAGCTCCCCGCCGCGCTCCAGGTGAAGCTCCTGCGCGTGCTGCAAGAGAAGATGGTCCGCGGCGTCGGCGCGACCGCCGAGGTGCCGATCGACGTGCGCGTCCTCGCGGCCACCAACCGCAAC
>DATCEM010000063.1:0-8992 GCA_036510175.1 Solirubrobacteraceae bacterium
AGCCCACAGCGCAGGTCGGTCATGACATCGTGTTCTACGATGGGGCGCGTGACTTTTGTTCCCGCACCCGACCGGTACGACTCGATGCACTACAACAGAACCGGAAGAAGCGGGCTGAAGCTTCCCGCGGTTTCCCTCGGACTCTGGCATAACTTCGGGGACAGCCGACCCATCGAAACGCAGCGCGCCATCATCCGCCGCGCCTTCGATCTCGGCATCACCCACTTCGATCTCGCGAACAACTACGGGCCGCCCTACGGCTCGGCCGAGATCAACTTCGGGCGGATCCTCGCCGAGGACCTGCGGCCCTACCGCGACGAGCTGGTGATCTCGACCAAAGCCGGCTATGACATGTGGCCCGGCCCCTACGGAGAGTGGGGCTCACGCAAGTACCTGCTCGCCTCGCTCGAGCAGAGCCTGGAGCGCATGGGGCTCGACCACGTCGACATCTTCTACTCGCACCGCTTCGACCCCAGCACGCCACTCGAGGAGACGATGGGCGCCCTCGCCACCGCAGTGCACCAGGGAAAGGCGCTCTACGTCGGGATCTCCTCCTACTCACCGCAGCGCACCGAGGAGGCCGTCCGGATCCTCCGCGCCCTGGGCACGCCGTTGCTCATCCACCAGCCCTCGTACTCGATGTTCAACCGCTGGATCGAGCAGGGACTCCTCGACGTACTCGAACGTGAAGGCGCAGGGGCGATCGTCTTCTCGCCCCTGGCCCAGGGGATGCTCACCGACAAGTACCTCGCCGGCATCCCCGAGGACTCGCGCGTCACCCGCGGCAACTATCTCGCCGCGGAGATGATCAGCGATGAGGCGCTCGCGCGCGTGCGGGCGCTCCAGCAGATCGCCGAGCGCCGCGGGCAGACGCTCGCCCAGCTCGCGCTCGCCTGGGCTCTGCGCGACGGGCGCGTGACCTCGGCGCTCATCGGCGCGAGCAGCGTCAAGCAGCTCGAGCAGAACGTGGCGGCGCTGGAGCGGCTCGAGTTCGATCCCGGAGAGCTCGAGGAGATCGAGCCCTACGCGCAGGACGCCGACATCAACATCTGGGCGGCCTCGAGCAGCGCCTGACCCCTACCGCGACGGCACGCGCCGCCCCACGCGGTCGGCCAGTCGTGGGAAACCGTAGAAACCGCTCTAGGGAGATCGGCCATTTCGCCGATATAGGTCTCGTCATGGCCCCGAGCCTTCATGAAGCCGCCCCCGCCGCCGAGCGCGGCGGCTCGCACATCGCGAGCGTCACCACGCTCACGCTCGAGGATGGCCGCGCGCTGTGCGTGCGGCGCTGGCCAGGGACCGGAGATCCCCTGGTGCTCCTGCACGGCCTGCTCGACTCCTCCGAGGGCTGGAACCACCTCTCCGAGCTGGCGTGCGAGAGGATCGCCTTCGACCTGCCGGGCTTCGGCCACTCCGACCCTCCACCGCGGGGCTCGCTCGCCGGATACGCGCGCGACATCGCCGCCGGCCTCGAGATGCTCGGCGTCGAGCGCTTCAATCTCGTCGGTCACTCACTCGGCGGCGGCATCGCCGCGGCGCTGGCCGAGATGATGCCCGATCGGGTCGGCGCCATCGTCCTCCTCGCGCCCGTCGGCTTCGGCCGGATCCATCTCGCCGAAGCGATATCTCTGCCCGGCGTCAGGAACCTGGTGCAGAGCGCGCTGCCCCTCGCCCTCTCGAGCCGCCTCGCGGTCACCGCCGCATACCTGACCATGGCGTCCAATGGCCTACTCCCCGAGCCCTCGATCGTCGATCGGGTCACTGACCGCGGCGGCCAGCTCGTCGCCGGCGCCCGCGAGGGAACGCGTGCCGCGGCCGAGGCGGGCCGCCGGGCTGACGCCTTCCATCGCCGGGGCATCGCCTACGACGGTCCGGTGTTCGCGATCTGGGGCGATCAGGACCGGCTCGTGCCCATCTCGCACCATAAGGGCGTGCGGGCGGCGCTCCCTCAAGCCCGAGTGGAGGTCTGGCGCGGCATGGGGCACCACCCGATTCGCGAGCGCTCCGCCGACCTGATGGCGATTATCGAGCGCGCCGCGGGCGCGGCCGCCGAGCGCCGCGCCCAGGTGAGCGACCACCTACTCGTCCGCGCCGCCTGACCCCGGCCGACCGTCGACCGCGAGCCGCCCGTTCTTATAGGCGTCGTCGTCGGTGACCTCCCTCCCGAACCACGGCGGAGGCACAAACCGCTCGGCGTCCTGCGCGGAGGCGAACTCGACCTCGGCGGTGACGAGCCCCTCGAGGCGACCGGCGTAGACGTCGAGTTCGATGGTCAGTCCGCCCTTGGCCATCGGGAGCTCATAGCGCAGCTTCTCCAGGCAGCGCCCGCCCGCGAGCTCCCACAGCGCCGCGAAGCGCCGCGCATCGATCTCGAGCTCCTCCTCAGCCCGCGAGCGGCCGCGCCCGCCCTTGACCGTGAGGCTGGTCTCGCCGGCGCGCCGGCGGATCCTCACCTCGCTCCCGGCGGGATCGATCGCCACGTAAGCCTGCTCGATGCGCGAGCAGGGAAAGTGGTCGAGGTGGGGCGGAGGGGTGGGGATGAGGAACTTGCGTTCGATCTCCATGTGGGCGCTCATGTACACATACCGTAATGCGCGCGATGGTCTTCGAAGGGGTGGGCCGGCCGCTGCGGTTGACCGAACGCGCGATCCCCACACCGGAGCCCGGCCAGCTCCTCCTGCGCGTACTCGCCTGCGGGATCTGCCGCACCGACCTGCATCTGCTCGACGGCGAGGTGGACGTCCCCGACCCGCCCCGGGTTCTCGGGCACCAGATCATCGGCGAGGTGGAGCCCGGCGGGCGCCGGGTCGGCGTGCCATGGCTCGGCTGGACCTGCGGCGAGTGCCGGTACTGCCGCGCGGGACAGGAGAACCTGTGCGAGCGCGCACGTTTCACCGGGCGTGACATCGACGGCGGATTCGCGGAGTACGCGGTGGCCGACGAGCGCTTCTCCTTTCCCATCCCCGACGGCTATCCCGACATCCAGGCCGCGCCGCTGATGTGCGCCGGGCTGATCGGCTACCGCTCGCTGCGCATGTGCGGCGACGCGCGCCGGCTCGGGTTCTACGGATTCGGCGCCGCCGCCCACATCCTCGTCCAGGTGGCTAAAGCACAGGGTCGCGAGGTGCTCGCGTTCACCCGTCCCGGCGACGAGACCGCGCAGGCGTTCGCGCGGGAGATGGGGGCGACGTGGGCAGGAGGGTCGGACGAGGCGCCGCCCGAGCCGCTCGACGCGGCGATCATCTTCGCGCCCGACGGTGCACTCGTGCCCGCGGCGCTCCGCGCCGTACGCCCCGGCGGCGTCGTCGTGTGCGGCGGCATTCACATGAGCGACGTCCCCAGCTTCCCCTACGACATTCTGTGGGGCGAGCGGACCCTGCGCTCGGTGGCGAACCTGACGCGCAAGGACGGCACCGAGTTCCTCGAGCTCGCCCCGGGCGTTCCCGTGCGCACCCAGGTCACGGAATACGCGCTCGAGGACACGGGCCGCGCCCTCGACGATCTGCGCGCCGGGAGGTTCACGGGCGCGGCGGTGATCGTCCCCTAACCGGAGCAGGAAGATCGGGTCAACTACGGATCAGGTCGAGGGGTGGGCCCGGATGGCAGGGCAGTCGCCGGGCTCTACCTTGCATGCAGAGCCAACCCATGAGCTCTGCCGGAACCCAGGGAGCGCAGGGCGACGGCTTTCGACGAGCCTGCCGTCACCCTCAGCGCCCCGACAGCAGCCGGTCCGCCGCGCACTCCCTGGTGCGGCGGACCGGCGCCTATCTCGCTCAGCTGGGCCGGCTCGGTCGAGGGACGAACGGGCGGCTCGCCCCGCTCTCCGGGCCCGGGGCCCGGGGCCGGACATCCGCTACCGCTCTCCTTTTCCCCGATGGCGGCGTTACGCTACCGCGGTCCGCAGGACGAGGCAGGCACCCAAGGAGGAGGCTCGGTGAGCAGCGCGATCGTGGTTCGGGATCAGGAGCGGGCCATCTCCTTCTCCTTCGAGGACATGATGCGCTACCACGGGCCGGGTTCTCCGGGCGGGGTCGCGCACGCGTTCAAGGTTCTCGAGCGCGCGCTGCCCCTGCTCGAGCCCGACGGGCTGGCGCAGCGGCGCGAGATCACCGTGCAGACGGCATTCGGCGGCCCGGGCGCGCGCGACGCCTTCGAGCTGGTGACCCGGGCGGTGACCGAGGACCGGTACGTCGTCGACCCCCGGCTCGAGCGCGCGGAGCGCGGCCGGGCGCTGGCACGCTTCGTCTTCCGCCTGGGCTACCGCGACAGCGCCGTCACCGTCGCGGTCCGCGAGGGGTACGTGACCGACGAGTTCATCGATCTCGCGCGCACGCCGGACCGAACCCCCGCCCAGGAGAGCCGCCTGACCGCGCTCAAGCAGGAGATGGCCGAGCTCGTGATGTCGAAGGCGGCCGTAGAGGTCTACGACGTCTCCGGCGGCGCTTGATGTGCGAGCGCGGGTAAGGGCCCGCCGTACCGGGTAGCCAACGGTCGTTGCCCGACGACGGAGGTCTACTAGGTGGCCGAGCGCAAGGACATCGACTTCAGCTACTCACTGACCGATCGAGTGATCCGCCTCGCGCTGGGCGAGCTCGCGGACTTCAGCGCGGCCAAGTACGACGGCGACTACTCGCTCACCCTCGAGCAGGCCCAGCGCCGCAAGCATGACTACGTCGCCGAGCAGATCGGGATCGGCCCGGGCCGGCGCGTAATCGACCTCGGCTGCGGCTGGGGTGGGCTGCTCAATTACATCCGCAGCCGCGGCGCCGCCGGCGTCGGCCTCTCGCTGTCCTGCGCCCAGGTGGCTGCCTGCCGCCGTCACGGCCTCGACGTCCATCTCCAAGACGTGCGCCGGGTGACGCGCGAGCGCTTCGGAGGGTTCGACGCCGCCGCGAGCCTCGGTGCCTTCGAGCATTTCTGCTCGCCCGAGGACTACCGGGCCGGACGCCAGGAGGACGTGTACCGAGACTTCTTCGCCCGAGTAGCACGCCTGCTTCCCGCCGGGGGCAGGCTCTATCTCCAGACCATGGTGTTCGGACGCAACATGATTCCCGTCGATCAGGTCGATCGCCACGCCCCACGTGACTCCGACGCGTGGTATCTGGCGATGATGGGGGCGGCCTTCCCCGGCTCGTTGCTCCCCTTCGGCCAGGAGCAGGTGATCCGCTGCGCCGAGCCGGACTTCCGTCTCGTCTCGAGCGTCAGCGGCCGCCTCGACTACATCGAGACGATCACTCAGTGGGACCTCAGGACCGAGGCGTGGAATCCGAGAATGGCGCTGCTCAAGCTGCGCCTGCTTCCGCGCTGGCTCACGGACCCGGAGTTCCGCTTCGCCTACACCTCGGGCGTGAGCTCGAACAAGGTCTGCTTCGAGCGCGAGCTCATGGATCACTACCGGCTCGTGTTCGAGCGCGCGTGACCGGGGCTTCTTACTGGAGGATGTTCACCGCCCGGGCGATGACCAGCCCGATGGTGACCAGGGAGACAAGTGACTGAAGCCCCATGATGCTCTTGGCCATCGGAGTGAGGGGCATCGTGTCGGTGGGGCTGAAGGCGGTGGCGTTGGTCAGCGACACGTAGAGGTAGTCGATGAACTGCGGGCGCCAGTTGTCGGGCTCGATGCGGTCGTCGTTCATCTGCGAGAAGAGCAGGTCCGGTGGCCCGTCGTGTCCGGCGGCGCGCCGGCCCGGACCCCCGCGATCGGTCTCCCAATACCACAGGCCGAAGAGGATGACGTTGGTGAGCCAGATCAGTGCCCCCGCGGTGATCAGCCTGCGGCCGCCCGGTGAATTGCGCTCGAGCAGCTCATGGCACAGGAGCACGAGCGAGGCGATGTTCGCCGCGCTGACCAGGCCGGTCAGGGCCATGCTCATCAACCGGCGGCGGCGGTCCTCGGCCTGGACCCGGTTCGGTAAGGCGACCACCAGCGCCGCGAGCAGTGCTCCCTCGACGGCCGGCCCCAGCCACGCCGGGCCGATCCTCAGGCGCGTGGGGAGCAGGAGCTGAAGGGCGATGGCGAGGAGCACGGCGGCGTGCACGGGCCACATGGGCTCGGCCCGTCCCGGGGGCGGATAGGCCCGGCCGGGTGGGGCGGGGCTGCTGCGCTGGTCGTCGGGCTCGGCCATCGGCGACAGCGTACGCGGGCGCGATCGGCGGGTAAGGTGGCGACATGCGGGCCCCTGCCCCGGAGGCGTGGATCGAGGAGCTCAGGCGGCGGAGGTGGATCGCCAGGATCCGCCGCGGCGGCGAGGCCCGGGGGCCGTGGTACACCGAGGTACTGGCCGGGATCGCGCTGAGCTATGCGAACTGCTGCTACGTCGAGATCGGGGTGGAGCACGGAGTCTCGATGAGCGTCGTCGCCCCCTGCTGTGCCGAGGCCCACGGGTGCGACGTCGCCGACCGCTCGGGGGCGATGCCCGCCGGCGCGCGTTTCTGGCACATGTCCTCAGATGAGTTCTTCGCGAGCTACGACGGGGCGCCCCCCGCGCTCATCTTCATCGACGGCGACCACACCTACGCGCAGGCCAGGCGCGACTACGAGAACGCCGGGCGCATCCTCGCTCCGGGTGGCGTCATCGCCCTGCACGACACGTGGCCCGGAGAGGAGGCCAACGCCACCCCCGATAAGTGTGGCGAGGTATGGCGCCTGGAGCGGGAGATCACCGCCGAGAAGTTCACCTTCGCGGCCTTTCCCGGGCTGACGCTTGTGCGGCCCTAGCGGGAGGTCAGGGCCCCCATCGCGCGCGGCTCGACGGCCCGTGGCGTGACGGTAGGGTGCAGGGCTGCCGTGAAGATCGTCTACACGCTCACCGATGAGGCGCCCGCGCTGGCCACCCAATCGCTGCTGCCGATCCTCCGGGCGTTCGCGGCGCCGGCGGACGTCGAGATCGAGCTGCGCGACATCTCGCTCGCGGCCCGGATCCTGGCGAAGTTTCCCGAGCGTCTGAGCGCCGAGGAGCGCGTAGCCGATGCGCTGAGCGAGCTCGGTGAGCTCGCCAAGATGCCGGAGGCGAACATCATCAAGCTGCCGAACATCAGCGCCTCGGTGCCCCAGCTCAAGTCGGCGATCGCCGAGCTCCAGAGCCAGGGCTACGACATCCCCGATTACCCGGACGCGCCGGCCGACGAGGAGCAGCGCGAGGCCCGCGCCCGCTACGACAGGGTCAAGGGGAGCGCCGTGAACCCGGTGCTCCGGGAGGGCAACTCCGACCGCCGCGCTCCCGCGTCGGTCAAGGCCTACGCGCGCCGGCACCCGCACTCGATGGGTGCGTGGTCGCCGAGCTCGCGCTCACACGTCTCGACGATGACCGACGGTGACTTCCGCTCGACCGAGCGGTCGATCACCGTCGAGAACGAGGGCTCGGTGAAGATCGAGCACATCGCGCAGGACGGCACGCTCACCGTGCTCAAGGAGGGGGCCGGAGTCCTCACGGGTGAGGTGCTCGACGCCGCCGTGATGCGTGGCGCGGCGCTCGACGAATTCCTCGCAGCCGAGATCGCCGAGGCCAGGGAACTGGGCGTGCTCTTCTCGGTGCACCTGAAGGCAACGATGATGAAGGTGTCCGATCCGATCATGTTCGGCCACGCCGTGCGCGCCTACTTCGCCGCGCTCTTCGCCGAGCACGGCGCCGCGCTCGCCTCGGTCGGCGTCAACGCGAACGACGGGATGACGGCACTGCTGAGCGCGAGCGAGAAGCTCCCCGAGGACGAGCGCGACGCCGTGCTCGCGGCGATCGACGCTGCCTATGCCGAGGGCCCGGCGCTGGCCATGGTCGACTCCGATCGCGGTATCACGAACCTCCATGCCCCCAGCGACGTGATCATCGACGCGTCGATGCCCGCGGCGATTCGCTCCTCAGGGCAGATGTGGAACGCCGACGGGGAGCCCCAGGACACGAAGTTCACCATTCCCGACCACTCCTACGCCGCGCTCTACGCCGAGACGGTCAACCACTGCCGCGAGCACGGGGCGTTCGATCCGGCCACCATGGGGACCACCCCGAACGTCGGCCTGATGGCGCAGGCGGCGGAGGAGTACGGCTCGCACGACACGACCTTCGAGATCACGGCGGCGGGCACGGTGCGCGTCACCGATGGCGGCGGGGCGACGTTGCTCGAGCACGCCGTCGAGGAGGGAGATATCTGGCGCATGTGCCGGACCACCGACGCGGCGATCAAGGACTGGGCCGCGCTCGCCGTCGCCCGCGCGCGCGAGACCGGCGCCCCGGCCGTCTTCTGGCTCGACGAGACCCGCCCCCACGACGCGGAGCTCCTGCGCAAGGTCAGGGCCGAGCTCGGCGAGCTCGAGACCGACGGTCTGGAGATCGAGATCATGGACGTCGCCGCGGCGACCAGGTTCACCCTCGAGCGCGCGCGGCGCGGCGAGGACACGATCTCGGTCACCGGCAACGTGCTGCGCGACTACCTCACCGACCTCTTCCCCATCCTCGAGCTCGGCACCAGCGCCAAGGTGCTCTCGATCGTCCCGCTGATGGACGGCGGCGGCCTGTTCGAGACCGGGGCCGGAGGCTCGGCGCCCAAGCACGTCCAGCAGTTCCTCAAGGAGAATCACCTCCGCTGGGACTCACTGGGAGAGTTTCTCGCGCTCGGCCCCTCCCTGGAACTGCTGGCGCAGACGACCGAGAACCCGCGCGCGAGGCTTCTGGCGGACACGCTGGACCGGGCGACCGGCCGCGTCCTCGAGGGGAACCGCTCGCCGTCGCGCAAGGTCGGGGAGCTCGATAACCGCGGCAGCCACTTCTACCTCGCGCTCTACTGGTCCCAGGAGCTGGCCGAACAGACCGAGGACGCGGACCTCGCAGCGCGCTTCGCGCCCCTGGCACAGCGGCTGGCGGCCAGCGAGACCGCGATCATCGACGAGCTGGCCTCGGTGCAGGGGTCACCGGTCGACGTCGGCGGCTACTACCGGCCCGAGACCGAGCGGGTGGCGGCGGCGATGCGACCGAGCGCGACCCTGAACGACATCCTCGCG
>DATCEM010000064.1:0-5551 GCA_036510175.1 Solirubrobacteraceae bacterium
GCGATCTCGGCCACGCGCTTGAGGTCATCCGAGGCGCCGGTGGTGATGGAGCCGAACACCAACTGCTCGGCGGCGCGGCCGCCCAGCAGCATCGTCATGAAGTCGATCAGCTCCTCGCGGGTCTTCAGGTAGCGATCCTCCTCGGGAAGGTTCAACGTGTAGCCGAGCGCGTGACCGCGCGGGACGATCGAGATGCGGTGCACGCGATCGACCGAGGGCAGGAGCTCGCCGCACAGCGCGTGGCCCGCCTCGTGGTAGGCGACGACCCGCTTCTCGTGATCGGAGAGGGCGCGGCTCGACTGCATGCCGGCGACGACGCGCTCGAGCGCGGAGTCGAAATCGACCATCTGCACGCTGTCCGCGTGGCGGCGCGCGGCGAAGATCGCCGCCTCGTTACAGATGTTGGCGAGATCGGCCCCGGTGAGCCCCGAGGTCTGGCGCGCGAGCAGGGGCAGGTCGACGTCGTCGGCCAGGGGCTTATTGCGCGAGTGCACGTGGAGGATCCGCTCGCGTCCCCCCACGTCGGGCGGCGAGACGAAGATCTGGCGGTCGAAGCGCCCGGGGCGGAGCAGCGCCTGGTCGAGCTTTTCCAGCAGGTTCGAGGCGGCGATGACGACGACGTCCTTGCGCGCGGTGAAGCCGTCCATCTCGACGAGGAGCTGGTTGAGCGTCTGATCGCGCTCACCGCTGATGTCCATGCCGCGATGGCCGCCGACGGCGTCGAGCTCGTCGATGAAGATGATCGCGGGCGCGTGCTTGCGGGCGATCCGGAACAGACGGCGGATCCGAGCCGCGCCCAGGCCGGCGAACATCTCGATGAACGACGCCGCCGACTGGGAGTAGAAGTGCGCGCCCGATTCGTGAGCTACGGCCTTGGCGAGCAGCGTCTTCCCCGTGCCCGGCGGCCCGTGAAGGAGGATCCCCTTGGGCACCTTGGCCCCGAGGGCGCGGAAGCGCTTGGGATCGCGCAGGTACTCCACGACCTCGCGCAACTCGTCCTTGGCCTCCTCGGCTCCGGCGATGTCCTCCCAGCCGATGGGGAGCGAGGACTCCGGCTTGATCTCCGCCGGCTTGGTGCGCGGCATGAAGCGCATGAGCATGAACACGGCCACCACGAGCAGGCCCATGAAGACGATCGGCAGCCAGTCATGCAGCCAGCTGCCGAAGTCGGGGTCACCAAGGAATGCGTACATCATGGCCTCGCGTCAGTCATCGGCACGCACGCGGGATCACTGAACCCGATCTAGCCGAGGATTCGGCGAGAAGCCCCTGCCGACCTTCGCGCAGGGGACGCCGTCGACCTCGACGACATCCGCGGTGAAGTCGTTCTCGCCCCGGATCAGCGAGGAGCCCACCCCGTAGGCGTCCACGGGCACGCCGGCCGCCTCGAACTCTCCGATCCGCGCCGCATTGAAGCCGCCGGAGGCGACGATCCGCACCGAGGTGAAGCCTGCGCCGTCGAGCGCCCCCCGGACCTTCTCGACGAGCCGGGGATTGACGCCGGTAGGAGTGAACCCGCCCATCTCCTCCTGCAGCGAGCGATCGACGAGCTGCTCGGAGGTGTCCAGCCGCACGCCCCAGAGCCTGGGTCCGAGCGCCTCGGCGACCTCGAGCGCGGTCTTCACCGAGTCGTTCTCGAAGTCCACGAGCACGGTGATGTTCATGTCCTCGTGGAAGTGCTCGGCGAACTTCACCGACGCGGCGACCGTATCTCCGCCGTAGGCGGCGATCAGCCCGTGCGGCACGGTGCCGATCCCCCGGCCTCCCCACCACGACGCCTGGGCGTCGGTGGACACGCCGATCGCGCCCGCCACGTGCGCGGCCCAGCCGTCGCCGGTCTGCACGAGCCAGTGGTCGTGACGCGCGGGGAAGTAGAAGATGGGCTTTCCCCGCGCCGCCACCACGACCTCGGAGACGTTGCGCATGATCAGCGACCGGCGCGCCAGGCAGCCCAGGTAGACGGTCTCGAGGTGGGCGAACAGGCTGTAGTCGCCCTCGATCGTCAGCACCGTCTCGCGCGGGGCGATCTTGTCGCCCTCGTGGAGCGCCCGCACGTCCATCTCGTCCCAGCCGTCGACCCATTCGCCGGCGGGCCCCGGGCGCCCTGAGCATGTGCGCAGGATGGCGATCGCCTCGTCGATCCCCCCGAGCACCGAAGCGTTCTTCTGGAAGACCTGCACGAGCACCCGCGGGTGGAAGTCCTCGGATTCGAGCAGGCGCTTCGTGTACACGAAGTACGCATCCGAGTAGTAGCCGGCACGTAGCTTCTCGATCGGCAGACGAAAGATCTCCGGATCGAGGCGCTCGGAAACCCGCGTCGCCATGGGAGAAGCTTAGTGGTCCGACCTGCGCGAGTCCGGTTCCGCTCTCGCTATCTTCAGGCGGTCCCGCGCGCCGCTCGTCATATTCTCGCTCCCGTCCTCGCCGCGCTCGCGGTCCTCGTGCTCGCGCCCGCCGTCGCCTCGGCGTCGACGTCGACGTCGACGTCGACGTCGACGCTGAGCTACCACAACCCCCTGCGCAACCCGGCGACCGGGGGACCCCTGTCGTGCCCGGACCCGAGCGTGACCTACGAGCCCGCGCCGAGCACCGGCTACGCCCTCGTCTGCACCTCGGGCTTCAACCCCAACGGGTTTCCCATCTATGTCTCGCAGGACCTTGTCCACTGGCGAGCCGACGGCTACGTCTTCCCCCACGGCCACCAGCCGTGGTGGGCCGTGCACTCGACCGGCCACCCCAAGGGAGGCCGGTACTGGGCGCCGGAGATCAATCGCGTCGACGGTCGCTGGATGGTCTACTTCGCCGCCGAGGACAACGCCGCCAAGCTCGGCCTGCGGATCCCCGGCCACGGTCGCGTGACGGACGGGAAGATGATCATCGGCTATGCCACCGCCACCTCCCTCAGGGGGCCCTGGCACACCGGCGTGCTCCACTGGGCCGGCCAGTTCAATGGCGTGAGCAGCGAGCGTGAGGACCTCGTCCCCTCGATCGACCCGAGCCTGCTCTCCGATCCCGTGACCGGCCAGCTCTACCTGTACTGGTCCGATCAGCCGACACAGATCTGGGCCGGCGAGCTCTCATCCGACGGAACCACCCTGGAGCCGCAGATCCACCGGGTCCTGCGGTCGAGCGAGCCCTTCGAATGCGATCCTCGGGACGGCCACTGCACGATCGAGGCCCCCGAGCCGTACTTCACCAACGGGATGGTCTACCTGCTCTACAGCGGCGCGAGCACGTGGGACTCGAGCTACGCCGTCGGCGTCGCGTCCTCGACCGATCCCTTGGGGCCGTTCGTCAAGCTCGGCCATCCCATCCTGCGCCAGGGCGACGGTTTCTACTCGACGGGCCACACCTCCGAGCCCGTGCTCGGCCCCGACGGCAATCTCTACATCCTCTACCACGCGAGAACGAGCCCGGGAGTACACCGGCCCTCGGATACGCGCTACCTGATGCTCGGCCGCTTCGCCATGGGGGCGAGCGGCTGGCCGACGATCTCCCAAGCACCATAATCCGCCTCCTGAGCGTCGCTCGGCCCGGGCGCGGCGTCCGCCCTGGGCGCGCCGCCGCATCTTTTCGCCGCCATAGCTGTTTTCATGAACGAATGCGACGGCTTCTCTTAGCGTGCGCGCGCGCCGGCGTGCTGATCTGCTCGTGCGCGGCAGCGGCCGGCGTGGTCCCCGCGTCCGCCTCGGCGCAGGGGCCGCTGAAGACGGTGCGCTACCGCGCCTACACGTTGCGCGTGCCCACGAGCTGGCCCGTGTTCAGGCTGGCCTCTGACCCCACCGCATGCGTGCGCTTCGACCGCCACGCCGTGTACCTCGGCCGCCCCAGTTCCGAGCAACGGTGCCCCACCCATTCGGTGGGACGCACGGAAGCCATCCTCGTCGAGCCGCTCGCCGCCCGGAGCGCCTCGATGCTCCCCGACGCGCGCAGCGCCAAGGCGCGGGGATCGGCCGCAGAGCTGACCATGCCCGCTCGGAACGTGGTGGTCACCGCCACCTGGGGGCATAACCCGGCGGCGATCGAGCGTGCGCTCGGCGTGCGCTCGGTTCCGGCCACCCCCTCGGGCGCCGCCGGAGCGCTCGCGGCCCCCACCGCACATCCCGAGGCGTTGTCCCGCGTCCGCCGGGCAGCTCCTTCGAGCGGGCGGGTGCGCAGCGACGCCCTCGACGTCGGGGGGCTCGGCTTCGATACCTGCTCGGCGCCGTCGCCGGCGGCGATGTCGGCCTGGCTCGAGGCATCGCCCTTCCGCGCCGCCGCCGTGTACATCGGCGGCACCAACAGCGCGTGCGCGCAGCCCAACCTGTCGGCGAGTTACGTGAGCGGCGAATCGGCGGCGGGCTGGCAGTTCATCCCCGTCTACGTCGGTCTCCAGGCACCGGGCTCGAATTGCGGGTGCTCGGAGATCGTGCCCGCCCAGGCCGCGGCCGAAGGCACCGCGGCGGCCGTCGACGCCATCACGCAGGCGCAGGCCCTCGGTATCGACGCAGGCAACCCGATCTACTTCGACATGGAGGCGTACTCGCGCACCACGAGCCACACCTCCGCCGTGCTCACCTTCCTCTCCGCCTGGACCTCGGAGCTGCACGTCTACGGATATATCTCGGGCGTCTACAGCAGCGGCGAGAGCGGCGTCACCGATCTCGCCGACGCGACGGGCGCGGACACGGCCGCGAGCGCGCCGTTCGTCGAGCCCGATGACATCTGGATCGCCGACTGGAACAACGAGGCGACGACGAGCGACCCCTATGTGCCGGCCGGGGATTGGGCCAACAACCAGCGCCTGCATCAGTACGAAGGCGGTCACATCGACGACTACGGTGGCGTCAAGCTCGACATCGACACCGATTACCTCGACGGCGCCACGGCCACCGCGGGCACGGGGACCGTCGGGGTCACCGCGCTGCCCGACGGGACGTTCGTGAGCTATAAGGGAAAGGTCTACCGGCTGGCCGGCGGAGCGCCGCTGTACGTGCACAGCTGGTCGCCCTTCGGTGGCCAGCAGCCGACGATCGCGCTTGGAGCCGCGCAGTGGCAGGCGCTGCACCCCGTGCCGGCGAACGGGACGTTCATCAGGGCCACGACTACGGGCAAGGTCTACCGAATCGCCGGCGGCGCGCCGGTCTACGTGCGGACGTGGACGGCCTTCGGTGGCCCCCAGCCGGCGGTCGTCGTCGACCGCTGGGACCTCCAGAACATCGCCAATCCCGCCTCGCACCTCCGTGCCGTGCCCGCCCCCGGCACGATCGTCGAAGGTCTGCCCTCGGGCCGGTACTGGCTCTTCAGCTCCGGCTGGCGTGCCCAGACCGGCGCCAGCTCGACTGCGGTCGGCGTCGCCGACGCCGGCCTGACTCCCTTCCTCGAGGCGCCCACGGTGGCGCGCGACACCCTCTCCGGTGTGGCCAAGCGCGATCCGGCCCTCCGGGTGGTGCTGAGCGCGGGAGCGAACGCTCCCGCGCTCAAGACCTTCGTGCTCGAGCTGCCGCCGGGTCTGAGCTTCGCCGGCTCCGCCAGGAGCCTCGCCCAGGGGGTCGTCGTGTGGTGGACGGCG
>DATCEM010000065.1:0-3960 GCA_036510175.1 Solirubrobacteraceae bacterium
GGCGACACCTTCGAGGACGAGCTGACCTACATCCTGCTGCACCAGTTGGCGGCCTTCAACTCGCCCGTCTGGTTCAACGTCGGCTTCGAGGAGAGCCCGCAGTGCTCCGCGTGCTTCATCCTCTCCGTCCAGGACACGATGGAGTCGATCCTCGAGTGGAACACCAAGGAGGGCAAGATCTTCCGCGGCGGCTCGGGCTCGGGCATCAACCTCTCCAACATCCGCGGCTCCATGGAGCCGCTCTCAAAGGGCGGCACGGCATCGGGCCCGGTCTCCTTCATGCGCGGCGCCGACTCCTGGGCCGGCACGATCAAGTCCGGCGGCAAGACGCGCCGCGCGGCGAAGATGGTCGTCCTCGACATCGACCACCCCGACATCCGCGACTTCATCTGGTGCAAGGCCAAGGAGGAGGACAAGGCCGCAGCCCTGCGCGACGCGGGCTTCGACATGTCGATCGACGGCGACGGCTTCCTCTCGATCCAGTACCAGAACGCCAACAACTCGGTCCGCGTCACCGACTAGTTCATGAAGGCCGTCGAGGAGGACGGCGAATGGCGGCTGATCGCCCGCGCCACCGGCGAGCCGGTCGGCGACCCGATCCCCGCGCGTGAGCTGATGCGCGACATCGCCGAGGCGGCCTGGCGCTGCGCCGATCCGGGCGTGCAGTACGACACGACGATCAACCGCTGGCACACGAGCCCGGTGAGCGGCCGTATCAACGCGTCCAACCCGTGCTCCGAATACATGCACGTCGACGATTCGGCGTGCAACCTGGCGTCGCTGAACCTGATGCGCTTCCGCCGTGCCGACGGCAGCTTCGACGTGCCGGCCTTCGAGCACGCGGTCGACATCGTCCTGCTCGCGCAGGAGATCGTCGTCGGCCCCTCGAGCTACCCGACCGAGGAGATCGGCGTCAACGCGCGCGCTTTCCGCCAGCTCGGACTCGGCTACGCAAACCTCGGCGCCTACCTCATGTCAAACGGCATGCCCTACGACTCGGACGAGGGCCGCGCGACGGCCGCCGCGATCACGGCGCTGATGACCGGGCGCGCCTACGCCCAGTCGGCACGGGTCGCCGGAGCGCTCGGGCCCTATGAGCGCTATGAGGAGAACCGCGAAGCCCACAACGCCGTGATGCGCATGCACCGCGACGCCTCCTACGCGATCGACGAGGAGGGCTCAAGCGACCAGGCGCTGCTGACGGCCGCGCGAGGCGCGTGGGACGAAGCCGTCGCGCTTGGCGAGGAGCACGGATATCGCAACGCCCAGGCGACGGTGCTCGCTCCTACGGGCACCATCTCCTTCCTGATGGATTGCGACACGACCGGCGTCGAACCGGACTTCTCGCTCGTCAAGTTCAAGGAGCTCGTCGGCGGCGGCCAGATGACGATCGTCAACCGCACGGTGCCGCTGGCCCTGCAGACGCTCGGCTATACCGACGAGCAGATCGAGCAGATCGAGGCATACATCAACGAGCACGGAACGATCCTCGGCGCGCCCGGCCTCGCCGAGAACCACCTGCCGGTGTTCGACGTGGCGGTCGGAGAGCGGGCGATCTCGCACATGGGCCACATCAACATGATGGGCGCCGTGCAGCCCTTCATCAGCGGGGCGATCTCGAAGACGGTCAACCTGCCCCAGACCGCCACGGTCGAGGACATCGCCGACGCCTACCTACAGGCGTGGCATCGTGGCATCAAGGCGCTGGCCATCTACCGAGACGGCTCGAAGACCGCGCAGGCGCTCCGCACCGACGCCCAGAAGGGCGTGAGCGCTCCCGGGGCGACGGAGGCCGACATCGAGGCGGCGGTGGCCGCCGCCCTGGCCAAGGCGCCGCCGAAGCGCCGGCGGATGCCGCGCGAGCGCCAGTCGCTCACCCATAAGTTCTCGATCGGCGGTCACGAGGGCTACATCACCGCGGGGAAGTACGACGACGGCACGGTGGGGGAGATCTTCCTCACCGACATCGGCAAGGAGGGTTCGACGCTGCGCGGGATGATGAACTCGTTCGCGACGGCGATCTCGATCTCGCTCCAGTACGGGGTCCCGCTGGAGACGCTGGTGCGCAAGTTCAGCTACATGCGCTTCGAGCCCGAGGGCATGACCTCGAACCCGGAGATCCCCTTCGCGAAGTCGATGCCCGACTACATCATGCGCTGGCTCGCCTCGCGCTTCCTCGACGCCGACCTCCAGGAGGAGCTCGGCATCCTCACCGCCGAGGTGCGGGCGAGGAAGGCCGCCGAGGACGCCGCGAGCTCACACGGGAGCGACACGGCGCGGCCGGCGCACGGGACCAACGGCGGCTCGAACGGCGAGGGCAACGGCGGCGCCACGGTCGCCCCCCGGCCCGCGTCCTCGGCGCTCACCGACTCCCCGCCGGTGCACCCCGCGGTCGCCCATGGCCTCGACCTCGGGCCTGCGTGCCAGCAGTGCGGCGGCATGATGCAGCGGACGGGCAGCTGCTACACGTGCTCGAGCTGCGGGTTCAACACCGGCTGCGGCTAACGAGATCGCCGGCATGCCGCCGATCTGTTAATGGGGGTTGCACGAACCACCCTCCTGCGCATAGGCTGGCGGCTTCGGGGACGTCGCAGACGTTGCAGTACCAACAGGAGGAGTGGAGAACCGAATGCCACGCAACGGTAGGACGCCAGTTGCCGTATCGCTCGCCGTGCTGATTGGGCTCGTGGTGGTCGCGCCCGCGAACGCCCTGACCCTGGGTACCACGACTGCGCCGTCGAATGACGCAACGGCGACCCAGTGCTTGGCGCCTCCGTCTGAGACCGAGGACGCCATCCAGCTCAGCACCGACGCCAACTACGACGACGTCGTCCCCGCCGGCGGCGGCGTGATCACCTCCTGGAGCTTCAACGCCACCGGCGCGACGGCGGGCACGCCGTACGGGCTCGTGGTGGCGCGACCATCAGCGGGCAGCTATCAGGTGGTCGGCGGCGACGTCGAGAGCGTTCCGGCATCGTCGCCGGCGGTGGCCACGTTCACGCTGGCGAGCCCTATCGTGGTCCAGGCGGGCGACCTGCTCGGTGCCGTTATCGAGCCCACGAACACCGCGTACTGCTATTGGACCGAAGGCTCGTCATTGACGAGCGCCGACGTCCTCGGTGCCGGTCCCGGCGACGCGACGCCCGGCTCCACCGTCACCCTCGCAGCTGCGGACCCCGATCCAACATTGCTCAACATGTCGGCCAATCTCGTCCAGAGCGAGGACGTCGGGCTCACGCAGCGAGTTCTGCCGTCGTTGATACCGGCGGGCGGAGACGCCGTGTTCCTGCTCTCGCTGACCGATCCCGGACCGGTTGACCTTCCAGTGACGGTAACCGACACCATTCCCGCGGGCCTGACCATCCAGTCGGCCACCGCCGACGGAGGAACGTGCACGGTCACCGGACAGCAGACCGTGTCGTGCGCGGTGCCAAGCGCCCCGACGAGCGTGCTCATCGTCGTCTCCGCCGCCACGGCCGGAACCTACTCGAACACCGCCAGCGCATCGACCTCGCTGTCGGACCCCAACCCCGCGAACAATACGGCGGCGGCCACGCTCGGCGTCACGGCCGCCGCGGTGGTCCCTGTCCAGAACCCAGCACCGGAGTGCCACACCGTTTCCCTCTCGGGTGCGCCCCTGAAGGTGGCCAAGGCCGTGGTCACCGCGCTCGGGTGCAAGGTCGGCAAGCTGACGAGTAAGAGCTCGAAGTCGGTGCCCAAGGGCGACGTGCTCTCGACCAGTCCCGGTGCCGGGAAGACCCTCGCGCTCGGTACCAAGGTCTCGATCGTCAGCTCGTCCGGCAAGCCGAAGCCCAAGCCCAAGAAGAAGAAGAAGAAGACCAAGCACCACGGGAAGCGCTGACGGGGAAGGCCTCCGGCCCGCCGCCGGCCTGCCAGGAAGGCGTCCGGCCCGCCGGCCTGCCAGTATGGCGGGGATGACCGTCGCCGAGCTGTGGCAGC
>DATCEM010000066.1:0-4340 GCA_036510175.1 Solirubrobacteraceae bacterium
TTCGACGCGGGCGGCGTGGCGCTCGTTGAACTCGCGACTGTTGCGGACGAACTCGAGGAGCAGCTCGAGCTCTGGCTCGGTGTAACGCTGGTATAGGCGCTCGGACTCGGCGATGTGCTCGCTGAAGAATGCGCCGACGGCTTGCGCGGCCTTCGAGGTGAGCTCCACGAGGACCCGACGCCGGTCGCCGGCATCGCGCACCCGGCGCGCGTAACCTGCGCGCTCGAGACGATCGATCGCCGCCGTCATCGCGCCGGTGGTCAGTCCGGTGGCCTCCGCGAGCTGTCCCGCGGCGATCGGGCCCTCGCGCTGGAGGACATCCAGGCAGCGCATGTCGGTCCGGCCCAAGCCGAGCGCATCGGCCACCGCCTGGTCGAAGCGCTGTGTCGCCCCCTGCGAGCGCCGCACCTCGTCGATCAGCGTTTCGAAGACCTGCCGTTTATTGCTTGACATTCAAATCTCTTGATAACTAAGATACTTGTTCACGAAGGCATTATAGGCTTGATTCAGGAGGCGAGATGGAAGCGGCAATCGAAGCTACGGAGCTCAGGAAGACGTATCCCCAGGGAGTGACCGCGCTCGATGGGGTGAGCCTAGCCGTCCGGGCGGGCACGATCTTCGCGCTGCTCGGACCCAACGGCGCGGGCAAGTCCACGACCGTGCGGGTGCTGAGCACGCTCACGCGGCCCGACAGCGGTAGCGCGCGCGTGGCGGGAATCGACGTGCTCTCAGATCCGGTGGGCGTGCGCCGGGCGATCGGCGTGGTGGGGCAGAAGAACGGCTCCGATCCCGAGGCCACCGGGCGCGAGAATCTGGTGCTCGGAGGCGAGTTCTACGGACTCACTGGGCGCGAGCTGCGCCGGCGCGTGTCGCAATCGCTTGAGCGCTTCGGACTCGTGGACCGGGCGGACCGGGCGGTGAAGACCTACTCCGGGGGCATGCAGCGCCGCTTGGACATAGCGATGGGCCTGCTCCACCGCCCGCAGGTGCTGTTCCTCGACGAGCCCACGACGGGGCTCGACCCCGAGGCCCGGGTCGAGCTGTGGCGCGAGATCGAGCGGCTCGCCCGCGAGGAGCTCATGACCATCCTCCTCACCACCCATTACATGGATGAGGCCGACAAGCTCGCCTCGCAGCTCGCGATCGTCGATCGCGGTCGCATCGTGGTCACGGGCACGCCCGAGGAGCTCAAGAGCGACCTGAAGGGGGATACGATCCAGATCGAGCTCGCCGAGCTCGGGGAGGGCGATGCTCGCCTCGCCCTCGTCGGGGTCGCGGAGATCGACGAGGTCACGCTCGAAGGCCGCACGCTGCGGGCCCGCGCTCAGGACGGCGGGGCTGCGATTCCCGCGGTGCTCGCCGCTCTCGAGGCCCACGGGGTCCAGGCGGCCACGGTGACGGTCGCGCGCCCGTCGCTCGACGACGTGTACCTGCGGCACGCGGGCCGCGCCTTTCGCGAAGCGGGGGAAACCGGACACGAGGAGGTGGCCGCATGACGGCTCTCAGGCAGACCTGGCAGGTGTACCTACGCGGCATGCGCGTCTTCCTGCGCCAGCCCGCCTATCTGGGCATGACGCTTTTCCAGCCGATCATCTGGTTGCTCCTCTTCGGAGCGCTGTTCAAGGCGGTGACCCAGATCCCGGGCTTCCACGGCACCTACATTAATTTCCTCACCCCGGGCGTGGTCATCATGCTCGCGGTGTTCTCGGCCGGGTGGACGGGCATGGGCTTCATCGAGGACATCAACGGCGGGGTCATGGACCGCATGCTCTCCTCGCCCGTGTGGCGCGGCGCGCTCAATGCCGGCACTGTCGCCCATGGGGCGTTCATGATCGCCATCCAGACGGTGATCATCGTCCTCCTCTCCCTGCTCCTCGGCGCGGACTTCAAGGGCGGGGTCGGCGGTGTGCTCCTCCTGATCCTCGTCGCGGCGCTGCTCGGGGCCGCCGTGGCATCGCTCTCGAATGGGATCGCGGTCCTCGCCCGCCAGCGCGAGACGCTGATCGGCGCCGTCACCTTCGTCCAGCTCCCGCTCACCTTTCTCTCGGCGGCGCTCATGCAGGGAACCCTGCTCCCCGGCTGGATCAGGACCGTGGCTAAGTTCAACCCAGTCAACTGGGCAGTCGAGGCGGGCCGTTCCGCGGCGATGGAGAAGATCGACTGGGGCCTGGTCGCCAGCCGCATCGGCCTCCTCACCGCCCTCGCCCTCGTGTGTGCGCTCTTCGCCACCCGCGCGTTCGCGAAGTACCAGCGTTCGCTGTGAGGGGGCGGGGGGAACCGAAGGTCCCCCCCGACCGCACGGCGCGGCATGATTGCTCGTGTCGATGTGCGTCACCTCCTTCGCGTCCTCGCGGCCGCTCGAACGGGTCGAGCTCGTCGGGGCGCCGATCCGCTACCCGCGGCCCGAGCGGCTGTCGGCGCCCCTGGATCCCGGCGGGCCCAAGGCCACCGAGGCGGCAGCGAGCCTCGGTCTGGTCACGGTCGGTGATCTGCTCGAGCACCTGCCCCACGATCGCCGCGAGGCGCGCTCCATCGCTCAGCTCGCGCCCGGAGAGAGCGCGACCGTGGTCGTCGAGGTCCGGGCCATCGCCTCGCGGCCCGTGCGCCGGCGCGGAATGCGGCCGCTCGTCGAAGCGACGGTGGCCGACGGGAGCGGCACGGTAAAGGCGACCTTCTTCAACCAGCCGTGGCTCGTCCACAAATACACCCCCGGCGCCCGGATCGTCCTCCACGGCAAGCTCGAGGGGCGGGGCCGATTCCGCGTCCAGGCGCACGCGCCGACCACCGAGGCGGCCGCTTCGGTGGACGGCGTGGCGCACTACCCGGCCACCGAAGGGATCTCATCGACGCAGATCCACGCGCTCGTGCGCCAGCACGCGGCAGCCCTGCGAGACATCGTCGAGCCGCTGCCCGGCCTCGTGCTCGCCGCCGAGGCGCTGCCCGACCGATCCGCCGCGCTGGCTGCCGTGCACTTCCCGGAGCGGGCGAGCGACCAAGCCGGTGGCCGCAGCCGGCTCGCGTTCGAGGAGCTCCTCCTAGTGCAGCTTGCCCTCCTGCGCCGGCGCGCGAGCCGGGCGCAGAGCGTCGCCGCCCCGGTGCTCGACAACCCACGTGAGCTCACGGCGCGCTGGCTGACGGAGCTCCTTCCCTTCGCCCTCACGTCCGATCAGGAGCGGGCGATCGCGGTCATCGACCACGACCTCGCCCAGTCGCGGCCGATGCAGAGACTGCTCATGGGCGAGGTCGGATCGGGCAAGACGGTGGTGGCTCTTTACGCGCTTCTGCGGGCGATCGAGCACGGCCACCAGGGGGCGCTGATGGCGCCGACCGAGACGCTGGCCGAGCAGCACTTTGCGACGCTCCAGTCGCTGCTCGGCGGCGAGCCCGTATCGATCGCCTTGCTCACGGGCTCGACGCCCGGTGGCCGCCGGGCCGACGTGCTGCAGAAGCTGGCCACCGGCGAGCTGGCACTGCTCGTCGGCACCCACGCGGTCATCGAGGAGCCCGTTCGCTTCGCGCGACTCGCCGTCGCGGTGGTGGACGAGCAGCACCGCTTCGGCGTACGCCAGCGCGCGGCGCTCGACGCCAAGGCGGGCGAGGGCGTCGCTCCGCACGTGCTCCACATGACCGCGACCCCGATTCCCCGGACGCTCGCCCTCGCGCGCCACGGCGACCTCGACTTCACCGTGCTGCGCGAGCTTCCCACCGGCCGCCAGCCGATCACCACCCATGTGTGCTCGACCGAGCGCGAGCGGGCGCGCGCCTACGAGCGGATCCGGGAGGAGCTCCGTGCCGGGCGCCAGGCCTTCGTGGTCTGCCCGCTCGTCGAGGAGTCCGAGCTGCTGCAGGCTCGCGCCGCGACCGCCGAATATGAGCGGCTCGCGGCCGGCGAGCTGCGCGATTTCCGCGTCGCCCTGCTCCACGGACAGCTTCGCTCCCGCGAGAAGCAGGCGGCGATGACCGCGTTCGCCGCCGGGGCCAGCGACGTCCTCGTCGCCACCTCGGTGATCGAGGTGGGGATCGACGTCCCCAACGCCACCGTCATGCTCGTGGAGGACGCCGATCGCTACGGGATCTCGCAGCTCCATCAGCTTCGCGGGCGGATCGGGCGCGGCGCGCACGCCTCGCTGTGTCTGCTCTTCGGCGCCAAGGGGTCGGCCCGCCTACGTGCCCTGGAGGCGCACGGCGACGGCTTCAAGCTCGCGGAGATCGACCTCGAGCTGCGCCGCGAGGGTGAGCTCATCGGGACGCGCCAGCACGGCACGGCGCAGTTCCGGATCGCCGAGCTTCCCCGCGACGCCAAGCTGCTCGAACGGGCGAGATCGCTTGCCGAGCGGATC
>DATCEM010000067.1:0-2310 GCA_036510175.1 Solirubrobacteraceae bacterium
GGAACGACCTGCCGGTGGTAGTCCTCGATGGCCGCCCAGATCACGCGCACGAACGGGTTCCGGTGGTGCATGAAGGTGGCGAAGAGCAGCGTGTCCTGCTGTACCTCGAAGAGCAGTTCGGCCGGCATCCCGATACGTGAGCCGGCGCCCAGGAGCACGTAGTCCAGGGTGCTGCGCCGCACCTCCCAGCCGAGGACGAACTCATCTGACCGAGCCCCGCCCATCTTCAGGCCGAGCGCGGTCCACCCCCACCAGAGGTTTCTCCGCACGATCAGCGGGGCGCCGTCGAGGATCGCTCGGGCCCATTCCTCGCCGGTCCGGTCCTGAGCCTGGTCGATCTCGACGCGGAAGGCGTCCTCGTAGTCGATGCGCGAGAGCGTGCTGCGCGCTCGGGCCGCGGGCGGCGCCGCGACTTGGCGCACCCGGCGCCCCCTATGCGTGCTCGCTGTCACGTCGGCCTCCCCGAGGCGATCTTCGGGAGCTTCATCCGAGTCCTCCAACCATACAGTAGTGTATGGTTGGAGTTTAGGCGCACCCTGGAGAGTTGTCAACTCCGCGCTCCACGCGATAGAGATACGCGATGGCCGCCCCCACCCGCACGCCTCGCAGCGCCTGGATCGGAGAGGGGCTGCGGGCGCTCGCCGCCGGCGGCCCGGACGCCGTGCGCATCGAGCCCTTGGCCCAGGCGCTCGGCGTGACCCGGGGGGGCTTTTACTGGCACTTCACCGACCGGCGCGCGCTCCTCGAGGAGATGCTCGACACCTGGGAGCGCTCGACGACCGAGGAGGTGGCCGAGCGCCTCGAACGCGAGGGCGGCGACGCGCGGACTAAGCTGCGCCGGCTCTTCGCGCTCGCCTCCTCCCGGGTGGTGATGACCGACCTCGCCATCCGCGACTGGTCCCGGCGCGACCCGAGCGTGGCCGCACGGCTCCGGCGCGTGGACGACAAGCGGATGGATTACCTGCGCGAGCTCTATCGCGAGTTCTCCACCGACGCCGATGACGCCGAGGCGCGAGCCATGCTCGCCTTCTCGCTGCTCATCGGCGATCACTTCATCGCCGCCGATCACGGCGAGCACAGCCGCGCCGACGTGGTCGAGCTGAGCCTCCGACGGCTAGAGGCGTAGTGGCGCAAGCGGGTCCCTGAGTGCGCGAATGTGACACGCTCGGCGCGGCGCTGAATGCGACAGGTCACGACGAGAGAGCGGGTGAGGCGATGGCGGATCAGAGGGGCGTACCGGCGATGAGCGCGCTCGAGGACGCGCTCACCGCGGTCGCGGAAGTGGTCAAGGTCCGGCGCGCGATGGTGGCGGAGCGCCCGGAAGTCCTCCCCGAGCTCGCGACCGCGCTCAACAACCAGTCGGCCATCCTCAGCGGTCTCGGACGCACCGAAGACGCCCTCGCGGCGGTCCAGGAGGCCGTCGAGATCCGCAGGGGGCTGGCGGCCGAGCGCCCGGACGCGTTTCTCCCCGACCTCGCCAGCTCGCTCAACAACCAGTCGCTCATGCTCCGGGGTCTCGGCCGGAGCGAGGACGCCCTCGCCGCCGTGCAGGAGGCCGTCGAGCTCCACCGCGGCTTGGTGGCCTCGCACTCCGAGCCCTTTCGACCCTATCTCGCGAGCTCGCTCAACAACGCGTCGCTCATGCTCGGCGACCTCGGCCGGCGCGAGGACGCCCTCGCGGCCACCGATGAGTCTGTGGAGATCCGGCGGGAGCTGGCGGCCGCGCACCCGGAGACCTACCTACATAATCTCGCGAGCTCGCTGAGCAACCGCTCGGACTGGTTGATCGGCCTCGGTCGCGGGGAGGAGGCGCTCGCCGCGGTCGAGGAGGCGGGAGAGATCTACCGGGGGCTGGCACAGACGCGCCCGGAGTCATTCCTCCCCAACCTCGCCAATGCTCTGAGCACCCGCTCGGCCATGCTCATCGCCCTGGATCGCCGCGAGGACGCGCTCGCGGCAATCGAGGAGGCCGTCGGCGTCTACCGGGGGCTGGCGCAGGAGCGCGGCGAGTCCTTTCTCCCCGAGCTCGCGACCGCGCTGGGCAACCGGTCGGGCTGCCTCACCGCCCTCGACCGCCGCGAGGACGCGCTCGTGGCGATCGAGGAGGCCGGCGAGATCTACCGCGGACTGGCCGAGGCGCGCCCCGGCGCGTTCCTCCCCCGCTTGGCCACCGCGCTCAGTAACCGGTCGGGCGCGCTGACCGGCCTCGAGCGTCGCGAAGATGCGCTGGCCGCCGTCGACGAGGCCGTGAACATCCGCCGCGAACTGGTGGCGACGCGCCCCGATGCTCTCCCCGACCTCGCGACCGCG
>DATCEM010000068.1:0-3996 GCA_036510175.1 Solirubrobacteraceae bacterium
GCGAGGAGGTCGAGGAGGAACTCCGGGCTGCCGTCGGCGCGCTCGATCGCCAGCTCGAGCACGTGTGGAGGCAGCTCGGCCGCCTCGGGAGCGCTCTCAGCGAGCAGCCTGGTCTCCTCGCGCGAGAGCGGGTGCAGCTCGATGCGCAGGAGCTCGGCGTCGGAGGCAAACGTCCCCGTGGCGTCACGGCGGGTGATGAGGACGACCCAGGCCGAGGAGCCGAGCCCCTGGGCGAGCGCGTCGAGGAGCGCCGCCGATGCCGCATCCATGTGATGGGCGTGCTCGAACTGGAAGATCGTGGGCACGACGAGCTCGCCCCCCAGGAACCTGAGCACGACCTCGTGGAGCTTGGCCACGCGAGCGTCGGCGGCGAGCTCGTCGACCTCGGTGCTCGACGGGGCGGCGACGCCGAGCGCGATCGCGAGCAGCGGAAGCCAGGGGAGGAGGTCCGGCTGACCGCGCTCGAGCTCGGTCCGCAGTCGTGTGAGGACGAGCTCCTCCTGGTCCTCCGAGCCCACGCCGAGGAGCTGGCGCAGCGGATCGCGCCACGCCACATACGGCGTCTCTCGGGTGTAGGCCTCGCAGGTGCTGTGGACGAACCTCATCTCCTCAGCGAGGGCGCGGGCTTCGCTGAGCAGACGGGACTTCCCGCTTCCCGGCTCGCCGACGAGCTCGATCAGCGTGCCCGAACCCCGCTTCGCCGCTTCGATGGCGCACGAGAGCAGCTCGAGCTCCGGCCGGCGCCCGATCAGGGGCAGACGCCGGCGTACCGAGCCGGGCGCAGCGCCCCGGCGGGGCGGACCCACGTCCCAGGCCTCGACCGGCCGTTTCTTCCCCTTCGCCGCGAAAGGCGCGAGCGCCGTTTCGCGGAAGTTCGTCTGAGAGCGATCGAGGACCCCGCGCGTGGCGTAGATGCGACCGAACGGAGCCTTCGCCATCACCCGGGCCGCGAGGTTGACGGCGTCACCCATGAGCGCGTACGTGCGCCGGTAGGGCGGCCCGATCTCACCGGCGAAAACGTGGCCGCGGTTAACTCCGACGCGCACCGGCAAACCCGGGCCCGCCTCGAGGACGTGGCGCATGGCCAGGAGCATCCGCTCCTCGTCATCGCCCACCGCGCGTGGCGCCCCTGCGGCCAGGCGCAGCTTCCCGCCGTCGGCGGCGATATCGGAGTCGAGGAAGCACACCTCGTAGCGGTCGGCCGCGTCCTGCACGATGCGCAGGAGCTCGTCGAGCTGGTGGGCGGCGCCGTCGGCGCCACGTGTCCGGATGAGCTCGTCGAGGTCCCCGAACTGAACGAAGGCGACAGTCGCGTTGCGATGCTCGGGCGCGACCGGCGCGGCCAGGAGATAGGGCCGCAGCGCCGTCGACAGGCATGCCGCAAGCGCGTCGTCGCCCGGCTTCGCGAGCGCCTGGGGCGGCGCCCACTCGGCCGCCGGGGGCGGCCGGGAGAGCAGCACACCGGGACCGGCCCTCGTCCCCAGGCAGCCGGCGGGCAGATGCTCGGCGGTCTCGCCGCTGATGAGGATCTGTCCCGTCGAGGCGCTGGCCTCCAAGGCCACGACGGTGCTCGCCGCCGGGCCGCAGATCAGGTACTCGCGATGCGATCCGCCCACGAGAAACGTCTGGAAGGTGCCGGTGTGCACCCCGACCGACATCCGCAGCACGACGTTGCTCGTCCCGGCGCGGATCCGGCCGACGCGGCGCAGCGTGGTGCGCATGGCGCACGCCGATGCGCACGCTCTGAGGGCATGCTCCTCGCCGTCGAACCACAGGAGCAGGGCATCGCCGCCGAACTTGAGCATCGACCCGCCGTAGGCGTAGGCATCCGCGAGCAGCGCCGAGAAGCAGGAATTGATCGTGTCGACCAGATGCTCGGCTCCCTCCCGGCCCTTGCGCGCCAGGCGCTCGGAGAGGCGAGTGAATCCCGACAGGTCGGTGAACACGACAGTGCCCTCGAGCGGCTGCGCCGGCTCGTCGGGCGCCGCCACGAGGTGCCGCAGCAGTACCCGGGAGACGTAGCGGTCGAGCGCACCGGTGTTCGTCATCCCTATCCCAGCACGAGCTCCGCAGCGGTCCGCAGGGTGGGCGCATCGCCGGCGATGAGCAGCGTGGTGACGATCGAGTCGCGCCAGGCCTCGAGGTCGTGGCGGATCTTTTCCTTGGGGCCGATCAGGGTCAGCTTCTCGATCAGGTCAGTGGGCACTGCCGCGGCGGCCTGCGCCTTGAGCCCGGAGAGGTAGAGCTCCTGGATCTTCGTCACCTGGGCCTCGTAGCCCATCCGGATCGCCACGTTGGCGTGAAAGTTCGTGCCCTTCGCCCCCATCCCGCCGAAGTACAGCGCGTACATCGGGCGCATGGCGTCGGCGGTGCCCTCGACGTCGTCGGTGACGATCAGTGGCACACCGGCCGTGACCTCGAAATCCTCAGCGGTGCGGCGAGCCCCGGGCGCAGCGAAGCCCTCGGCCAGCGCCTCGCTGTAGAAGTCCTCGTGCTCGGGCGAGTAGAACAACGCCAGCCACCCGTCGCAGATCTCCGCGGCGAGCGCGATGTTCTTCGGACCTTCGGCGGCGAGGAAGATGGGAATGTCCTCGCGCAGCGGATGGATCGTCGACTTCAGCGGCTTACCGAGCTCCGTCCCGGGGAGAGGCAGGGGGTAGTGGGGACCGTCATTGGTGAGCGGGCCCTCACGCGCCCAGATCTGGCGCAGGATGCCGATGTACTCGCGCATCCGCGCGAGCGGCTTGGCGAAGGGCTGCCCGTACCACCCCTCGACGACCTGGGGTCCCGAGACCCCGAGCCCGAGAATCAGGCGCCCTCCCGAGAGATGGTCGAGGGTCATCGCCGCCATCGCCGTCGCGGCCGGGGTGCGGGCGGAGATCTGGACGATGCCGGTGCCGAGCCTGAGGCGCTTCGTCGAGGCTCCCCACCACGCGAGCGGCATGAGCGCGTCGGAGCCGTACGCCTCGGCGGTCCACAGCGAGTCGTAGCCGAGCTTCTCGGCCTCGGCGATGAGCTCGGCCGCACCTGCGGGAGGGCCGGCCGACCAGTAGCCGACGTTGACGCCGAGGCGGAGATCGCGGGACATCGGGCAACCCTACCGAGCGGCCCGCAGGCGCTCGAACCACGCCCGCAGACGACTCGGGGGGCGCGGCTGGGTCCGCAGCCATTCCTCGCGCGTCGGGAGTCGACCCGCCTTGCGGGCCGCCATCACACATGCGGTGTGAGCGTGGCGGCGCCGCGAGCTGTCGCCCTCGGGGATGAGGAGCATGTGCTCCGAGAGCGAGGGCAGGTGGCGCTGGCACAGCGGACAGCGATAAGTGGCGGGCTTGCGATTCTGGGCCCGACGGACGTACCACCAGCGGTCTGGGTCTTTCTTGCCCATCCGTCCAAGGATGGCAGCCGCGCGGAGCTAGTCGGTATCGTCGCCGCCGTGGAGCATCGAGACGAGCGGATCATGCTGGAGACGGCGCGCTACCGGATCAGCGGGCTCCTGCGGCTGCCCCGGGACGGATATCGCAGCCGCCTGACCGACTTCCTGAACGCGGCCGAGCGCGACTTCATCGCCCTCACCGACGTCGACCTTGCGCCGCTGGACCATGACAGGGCACCCGAGCACCGAGACTTCGTCGTGGTTGCCCGCAGCCAGATCGTGCTCGCCGCGCCGACCGAGCCCGAAGCGGACGCCCCGGAGGCGAACGAGGGCTGAGGGGCCCCGGGCTGACAGGTTTTCCGTTGCCGGCAGGGTCGGCGAGCTATCCTCTGCCCCGATATGGCGATCAAGCAAGCAGACGAACTGACGAGCGCGAGCCGCGCTGAGAAGCTCCGCGCCTCGCCGCGGATGTTCGACTCCGACCTGCTCGACAAGCTCTCGCGCGTCCATCCCAGCGTCCCGCCGATCCTCTTCGTGCCGACGATCGCCTTCCTCCTCGTCGAGGGGCTTGCCCGTGGGGTGGGCTGGGCGGCAGCGGCCTGGGTCCTCGGCGGCTACGTGTT
>DATCEM010000069.1:0-2100 GCA_036510175.1 Solirubrobacteraceae bacterium
TGATCGAGCCGAAAGCGCCGTGCCACTGCGGCTCGGAGGTCGCCGCGACGAGCGGCTCGATCGCCTCCAGGCAGCGTGCCGCTAGGTCCTCATCGCCGATGCCGAGGGCGAGCTCGGCCTCGCGTAGGTGGCGGAACATGAGATGGATCCCGACCAGGCGCGAGGGCGGCGCCCCGAGGTGGGTGTGGGCGCTCTCCCAGTCCCCGGTCTCGTAGGCGAGCTCGGAGACGGTGAGCTCGAGCCAATTGTGGCTCCGGGCCTGCCGGGCGGGAATGGCCGCCAGGCCCTCGCGGGCCGTGGCCAGGGCATCGGGCGAGCGTCCCGCGAGGCTCAGGAGATCGGCGAGATTCGAGTAGGCGTCGGCGAGCGCATCCATGTCGTCGAGCTCGCGCGAGATGTCGATCGCCCGCCGCAGGTTGGCCACGCCGGTGTCGACGTCGCGGAGGGCAATTCGTGCCATGCCGAGCGTGTTGAGGATCTGGGCCTCGGTGTGCGCGTCGCCCGCCGCGACGGCGGCGCTGAGCGCTTCCTCGCCGTCCTTGACCGCATCTCGGTAGCGACCGCGCAGGACGCGCACTCGAGCCAGCCAGGCGAGCAGGGCGACCCGCTCGTGACTCTGATCGTCCGCGGGGAGCATGGCCAGCGCTCGCTGGGCGCTGGCCAGGGCCTGCGCGCCCTGGTTGAGCGACTGCTGGACTCGCGCCAGGCGCATCAGCAGCGCCGAGTACCGGCGCGGGTCGCTGTCGGGGTCGAGCTCGCGCAGGGCCTCCTGGAGGAGGTGCTCGCCCCGGACTCGGTCATGGCCGAGGTCGTGGGCGTCGGCCGCGAGCGTCAGCAGCCCGAGGTGATCGATCCCGACGGCATCGGCGGCGTCGCGCACCCGCGGCCACAGGTCCAGCGCGCGCTCGGCCAGGGTCGCCGCCTCCGCGTGCGCGTAGGCCCGGTTGGCCGCCCGCGCCGCCAGCACGGTGGCACGCAGCGCCGCCGGCTGATCGCCGGCCGCGGCGTAGTGACGGGCGATCGTCGCGGCACGCTCGAAATCTCGCTCCCCGGGCGGGCCGCCCTGCTCGAGCACGCCGGCCAGGGCGAGATGGAGCTCGCCGCGCTCACCGGGGAGGAGGTCGTCGTGGAGCGCTTCGCGCAGGAGGGCGTGCCGGAAGGCGAGCAGTCCATCCTCGCCCGCCACCAGCACCTGCTCGGCCACGGCTTCCCGCAGGGCGACCCCGAGCCCGTCGCCCTCGATGCCGGTCATCGCGGCGATCGTCGGCTGATCGAGCCGCTGCCCGATGGCGATCGCTCGGAGCGCTGACTGGGCGTCGGGGGAGAGACGCTCGATCCTCAGCACGAAGGCGTCGCGCAGGCTCCTCGGGGCCGAACCCCGCCCGTCGAGGCCCGCGGCGAGCAGCTCCTCGGTGTACAGCGCGTTGCCCTCGCTGCGTCCGAAGAGTCGCTCCACGAGCTGCTCGTCGGGCGCGTCGCCGAGGATGTCGGTCAGCGCCTCGGTCAGCTCGACGCGGTCGAAGGGCGCGAGGTCGACGCGGCGGGCGCGCTCGAGGCGCTCGAGCTCGGCGATCAGCGGTCGTAGCGGGTGACGGCGGTGGAGCTCGTCCGTGCGGTAGGTGAGCAGGAGCATCACGCGCTCCTCGCGCAGGCTGCGGGCGAGGAACTGGGCGAAGGTGCGGGTCGAGCTGTCGGCCCAGTGCATGTCCTCGAGGACCAGCGCGAGCGGCCCCGACTCGCTCAGCAGATCGAGGAGCTCGAGCAGGGCCTCGAAGAGCCGAAGCTGCCCGGCGGGGTCGTGCGCGGCGGGTGAGAGACCCGCGTCGCCGAGCGTCGGCAGGAGCGCCGCAAGCTGGGTGCGACTGCTCGTGCTCAGCGCGTCGAGGGCCGGGTGGCGGCGGCGCACGAGGGGCCGCAGCGCGCCGAGGAGGGGCGCGTAGGGAAGCTCGCCCTCGCCGTCGTCGATGCCCTCGCCGCGCAGGACGAGCACGCTCTCGTTGGTGATCCGTCGCTCGAACTCGGCGACGAGCCGGCTCTTGCCCACCCCGGAGTCGCCGCCGATGAGGACGAGCACGGGCTGGCCGTTCGCCGCTTCGGCGA
>DATCEM010000070.1:0-2418 GCA_036510175.1 Solirubrobacteraceae bacterium
CGAGCCGGGCCAGGCCAGGTGCGTCCAGATCGATATCGACGGACGCCTGATCGGGATGCGTTATCCCACTGACGTCGGACTCGTCGGCGACGCGCAGGCGACATTGGAGCAGCTGATCCCGCGGCTCGAGCACAAGTCAGATCGCTCGTGGCGGGAGGGGATCGAAGAGAACGTAGTGCGGTGGTGGAAGATCCTCGATGAGCGCGCGCAGCAGGACGCGAACCCGCTCAACCCACAGCGCGTCTTCCACGAGCTCTCGAAACGGCTGCCCGACCGGGCGATCCTCACGTCGGATTCGGGGTCGGCGACGAACTGGTGGGCGCGGCACGTGAAGGTCCGCGAAGGGATGATGTGCGCGCTGTCAGGGACGCTGGCGACGATGTGCCCAGCCGTGCCCTACGCCGTGGCCGCGAAGTTCGCCTATCCGGATCGGCCGGTGATCGCCGCGATCGGCGACGGGGCAATGCAGATGATCGGGATCAACAGCCTGATCGACGTCGCCAAGTACCGCGATCGCTGGAGCAACCCGTGCCTGGTGGTGTGCGTGCTGCACAACGACGATCTCAACCAGGTGACCTGGGAGCAGCGAGTGATGAGCGGCGACCCCAGGCTCGACGCCTCACAGCAGCTACCACCGTTCGACTACGCCGGCTATGCGCGCCTGCTCGGGCTCGGTGGGATCCGGGTCGATTCCCCAGAGGAGATCGGACCGGCGTGGGATCAGGCGCTGGGCGCGGATGGCCCGGTGCTGCTGGAGTTCGTCACCGACCCGGACGTGCCGCCGCTGCCGCCGCACATCCGCTTCGATCAGGCCAAGGGGATGGCGAGAACGCTTGCGAAGCGCGATCCGGCCGCGGGGCAGATGATCCGGGAGTCGTTGAAGGGCAAGCTCGCGGAGTTCGTCAACCGATGATCGGGGTCGTCAGGAATCTCCGCGAGGGACGCGCTCAGCGACTCCTGAGCGCGGCGACCGCGGCGACCGCGCTGCCGATCGGGGTGGAGATCTACATAAGTCACTACGGCGGGTCGTTCGGCAATAAATGGATGTGGACGCCGGTGGCGCTCTCACCAGCGCTGACCGCGGCCGGGGTCGCGGGGGTGATCTCCGAGCGGGCGGCCCGCACCGTGCTCCCAGCCCTGTCGGCGGTGTTCCTGCTCGACGGGCTCGCGGGCGTGTACTTCCATCTACGAGGGATCGCCCGCAAGCCCGGCGGCTTTCGCGAGCCGACCTACAACCTGGTGATGGGCCCTCCGGCGCTCGCCCCCGGCGCGCTGGCGATGATCGGCGGACTCGGACTGATGGCCGGCGTGATGCGCCGCGAGGACTGAGGACGACGGCGCACTCATTCGACACCGCCGATCACCTCCCGAACCGGCGGGGAGGAGATCCGCCTGATCCGGCGGGGTTGCCGCGCCAGCGCGCGGGAACCTCGCCGCAGAGTCACGGCCGCTACCCCGATTTCGATGTGCTTGAGCACCGGCGGCACTGGGATCCGGTCACCCGTGAGCTGCTCGAGCGACGCGTCGAGGATGTCCCGCCGCTGCGGTTCTTCGACGAGCGCGAGCAGCGGACGCTCGGCGCCTTTCTCGATGTCGTGCTCGCCCAGGACGCCGAGCCGAGAATTCCCGTGCTGGCGATGATCGACGCGCGGCTTCACACCGCCACGTTCGACGGATACCGCTACGAGGACATGCCGGCGGACGATCAGACCTGGAAAATCGTCGCCAGCTGCCTGGACGGATTCGCCGACCGCAGCGCGGCGCGGCAACAGGAGATCGTCTCCGGGTTCGCCGCCGGAACGCTCGATTGGCCCGAGATCGACGTGACCCGGGCGTGGAGCGTGGTGATGCGCTACACGCTGTCGGCCTTCTACTCGCATCCGTGGGCGTTCAACGAGATCGGCTTCCGCGGACCGGCGTATCCGCGCGGGTACATGCGCCGCAACATGGGCCCGACCGGAGTCGACCCCGACGAGCCGCGGGAGGCGTTCGGCCTCGACCCGGTCCGCGACCTGGGAGATCGCGCATGACGCGCGGGGCCGGGTTGATCCGCGGCCTCGCGCGCGGGTCCCTGATGCCGCCCGAGAACGACTCCGCGTACCTGCTCGACGTTCACGCCCGCGCGATCCCCGGCACCGGCAGCATGCGCCGCTACGAGGGCGGCGACGAGGTCGACATGGTGATCGTCGGCGCGGGCGCGGGCGGCTCGACCCTGGCCCAGCGCCTCGCGCGCCGAGGGTGGCGGATCGTCATCCTGGAGTCCGGGCCGTTCTGGGATCCGGACCGTGATTGGGCCTCAGACGAGGCCGGGCAGCACAAGCTGTACTGGACCGCACAGCGGGTGATCGGCGGGGAGGACCCGGTCGAGCTCGGCAAGAACAACTCGGGCCACGGCGTCGGCGGATCGATGATCCACTA